>DYNR01000410.1 GCA_020720945.1 Chthoniobacter flavus
TCCGGTTGGGACACCCGTGACGATCGGGTATTGATTTTTTTGGAGATTGCGGGAGCCTGCTGCGCAGTTGTTCTGCGAGTTGTAGATGTGTTTGTTGGGGTGCTGAAATTCGTTTATTTCGGTGAGCGGGTATGCTGGCGGTGCGGGCGAAGTGCGAGGAAAAGGATCCCGGCAGAAAACAAGAAGAAGACGGAGGGTTCGGGGACGACCCATGCCCCGAGTTCCGAATAGGGAATCCATTGGTCTAGGAGGATCGAGGTGTCCGAACTGACGAGGAATTCCGTAAGTGCGATGGGAGAAGAGACGCGGTTTGGGTCGGTGCCGTAGTCTGGGGTTGAGCCGTCTTGGAGGAAGTTCCAGTTGTAGGTGTAACCCATGGCAGTCCAAGGGTATGCCGTTTGTGCTTGGGTGTATTCGACAAAGGTTGCGGCACCGGAGGCACCCGTGTAAAGGATGGTGTCGTTCCCGTAATCGACATAGTTGAAGCCGGCGGGAGAGCCTGTTTCGGTTGACTGGTAAGTTCCGTCTGGCCAAGTGGTTAGCGATGGTAGCTGGGAGGTGATGTCTTGGGAGTAGGCGGGGCGAGCCAAATTTTCGAGAGGCACCCAGAAAAAAGCGAGTCCTTTGAGGTCGAGTTGGACTGGTTTTGTGCCGAGGGATTGGGAGATTCGCAAAGAGGTGTCGGAAGAGGGAGGGGGAGGGGATGCCGTATTGAAGTAGTTGCCCTGCAAGTAGTTCTTCAGAGAGTCGCCGGAGGTTACCCAAGTAGAGATGTAGTGGGTGGTGCCTCCGGAGTCGTAGGTGAGATGTTTTTCGGTTCCCGGCGCGGCATCCCAGAAGGAGTTTGGTTTTGTGAAGGTTCCGACCAGAGTGCAGTTGTAAGTCGTGGAGCCGATGGTTTTTTGCTGGTAGAGGGAGGGTTGGCCGGCGGGGTCCCAGGAAAGAGTTTGGAGGGAAGGGGCGGTGGGGAGGAGCGTGCGAGGCGTGCTGGCGACGACGGGAAGCCCGCCGGAAAAACTGTCCCAGTGGTAAGAGAGTTTGGTGGTTTGCGCCGCTCCGTTAAATGCGTTAAGCTGTTGTTCGGGAGTGATTTCTGCAAATAACGCGAGTTGTCCGAGCAGCGTTGCCACCAGGGCGAAGAAGAGGGGCGAGAGTGTTTTTTTCATTGCGGAGAAGAGGTTTGGGAGGCGAGGAAATTTTTGGTTGGCGCATTGACGATTTGGACGGGGGATCCGGTTGGGACGATGGCAAAAAGCTCGGCGATGTCGTTGTTCCGCATCCGCACGCAACCGTGGCTGGCGGGGGAGCCGATCCGGTTTTCTTGGTTTGTCCCGTGGATGTAGATGTAGCGTTCTTTCGTGTTCTGGTTTTCTTCGTCCGTCCCTTCCAGCCAGAGGATGCGGGTGAGGATGAGGTCTTCTTCTCCGCCATCGGGGGCGATTTCGCCGGTGGCTTGGCGCGAGCGGAAGACGAGGCGCAGGGGGGCATCGTCGCCGAATTTTTCGCAGATGCGGAAGTTGCCTAGGGGAGTGCGGAAGCTGCCGGGTTCCGTTCCGAGCCCGAAGCGGGAAGTGGAGACGGGGTAAGTTTGCGGTGGGGAGTCGTCGCGGAAAACGATGATTTGTTGGTCGGGGACAGAAACAACGAGTCGTGCGTGCGTTTGTTTGTTTTGCATGATTCAGAAAAAGTGGGTAGACCTGAACCAGTGAGATAACTGCTGTGAATATCTGTAATCAATTGGGCTGCAAAGGCTTGGAAAAAACACGCATAAGACCTAGGGGTATTCCTTGGTTTTTTCCAAACCCTTTCGCTCCAATGCCTTACAGATCTTCTTTGCATTTATCTCACGGATTCAGGTAGAGTTTGCGTAGAAA
>DYNR01000411.1 GCA_020720945.1 Chthoniobacter flavus
GCGAACCATGGAAGGTTCGCTCTCTGTCTGTTTTCGTTTTGCTGGGATATTGCTAGAATTGAAAGTGTAAGTTACAAAAAATATTATGGTAGATCGTGAAGGTTTAGAGATGAAGGAAGCGGGGGGAGTCTGTTTTATTGCGGAGGATTTTGCGGCGCGGCAGGATATTGGCGCACGGGAGCAGCAACAGGATTTTTATGCTTTTTACATTCCAGAAGAGGAGGGGGAGGAGGTCCGGGAGCTGGCGGTAGTCGTTGGGGATGGGATGGGAGGCTATGCGGGGGGGATGGAGGCAAGCCAAGCGGCGGTGCAGGGTTTTGTGGAATCCTTTGCTCACGATTTTGAGGGGAGGTCGTTAGGACACGCCTTGCGTGAGGCGTTGGAAGCGGCGAATCGGTCGGTGGCGCAGTTGATCGCGACATCGCCGGAGCGGTTTGGGGAAGCGGGGACGACCTTGGTAGCGGCGGCGGTTTCTAAAAAGTTGCTTTATTGGGTGAGCGTGGGGGATTCGCCTTTGCTGCTGTGGAGGAGGGGGAAATTGCGGCGGTTGAATGCGGATCATTCGATGCGGAGTGTTTTTGCGGAGAAGGTGCAGGCGAAGGAGATGTTGGCGGCGGATGCGGAAACCCATCCGGAGAGGAATGCATTGCTGGCGGCGCTGGTGGGAGAAACGATTGCGGAGGTTGATTTGCAGGATCGGGGATTTCCGCTGGAGGGAGGGGATGTGCTATTTTTTGCGACGGATGGGGTTTTGACGCTTTCGCTCCGGGAGATGGAGGCGGTGGTTTCGGAAAAGGTGGGTGCTACGGCGGCAGAGATGGCGGTGGCACTTTTGGAGGCCGTCAAGGGGAAAGCTTTGCCCCGGCAGGATAATACAACGGTGGCGGTGGTGCTGGTTTAATTTAGATAACTTGACCTTTTCTATGAAATTTGGATCGGTGATTTCTGTGGATCAGGGGGCGAGGCAGGAGCAGCAGGATGCGGTTGGTTTCGCCGGGGATGGGTCTTGTTTTTTTGCGGTGCTGTGCGATGGGGCGGGAGGGCACCAGAGTGGGAGGCAGGCATCGCAGGCGGCGGTGCGGATCGCGGGCGAGGCGTGGGAGCGGGAGGGAGGGAGTTTTGCGGATCCGGTCGCTTCTTTGCAGAAAATCTGTGCGGATGCGCATGCGGCGATCTGCGGGATGGGGGAAAATCCCAAGACTTCGCCGCGCTCGACGATTGTGTTGCTTTATGGGAACGAAATGAAAGCGCACTGGGCGCACATCGGGGATTCGCGCATTTATCGTTTGCGGGGAGGGAAGGTTCGGGAGCGGACGAAGGATCATAGCATGGTGCAGGTGTTGTTCGAGCAGGGGGAGATCGGGGAAGAGGAAATGGGGACGCATCCGGACCAGGGGAGATTGTTGCGGGCGTTGGGAGGGGAGGCGGAATTGCGGATGGGAGTTGCTTCGTTTGCGGTGACGAGGGAAGATGCGTTTTTGCTGTGCTCGGACGGGTTTTGGGAGCGGACGAAGCGCAAGGAAATCGAGGGGTTGTTTGCCGGGGAAATCACCCAGCAGCGGTTGGATGCTGCCGTGCGAACCGCCGTCCAGAGAAATGGACCTACGAGCGATAATGTTTCGGCGATTGCCGTTTTTCCCGAATCAAGCTTCCGGAACTTGCAGGAGTGGGTCAAAGCGCATAACCCTTTTTTTACAAAATGAAAGTTCGTGTTTTTTTAGTTTTATCGTTTGTTTTTAGTGGAATGGTGTTTGCGGAAGAGGGAATGGGAGAAGGGAAACCGCAGATGACGCAGAGGAACGCAGATGGGGGAGGGGAAGGAATTACGAAGTTGAGTGCGGAGGGGGAGGAACGGAGGGCGGGCATCTTGCCC
>DYNR01000124.1 GCA_020720945.1 Chthoniobacter flavus
TGAAAAAATAATTGACGGATATTTTGTCTTTTGCGAAAAATCAAAAAGAATATGCGAGTAAAAATGAATAAAAACAAATTAAACCTAAACAGATTGGCGGTTATTCTATTTCTTCTTGTAGCGAGTAGTTTTTCGCTTTTTGCGGAAGGGGGGAAAGCGGAAAAGGAGGGTGCAGGGACGGTGAAAGAGAAGACGCTGTTGGATCTTTTTTTTACGGGAGGGCCTTTGATGTATCCTCTGTTGTTGTGTTCCATCGGGACGCTCGGGGTGACGGTTTATTGCGTGTTGCAGATTCGTCCGGCGAAAATGTTGCCATCTGGGCAGGTCGAAGCGGTCGGGCAGTGTATGCAGAGGCGGGATGCGGGCGGTGCGTATTCGCTGTGTTTGTCGAATCCGAGCGCGTTCGGCAACACGATGTCGGCGGCATTGTTAAAAGTCAATTTCGAGAGGGACTTGGCTAACAAAGTTTCCATGGAACAGGCGGCGGCAGAGACACTTGCGGGAGAGGAAACGGGGTTGATGCTGTGGGTGAACTACTTGAATGTGTTTGCGACGATCGGGCCGATGCTGGGTTTGCTCGGGACGGTGACGGGGATGATTGCCTCGTTTGACCAGTTGGCGGCGGGGCGTTCCGAACCCGCCGATTTGGCGGGGGGAATCGGGGAGGCGATGATCACTACGGCGGGTGGGTTGTTCGTCGGGATTCCCGCGATGTTTCTCTATTTTTTTTACAGGAACAAATTGGTCATCGTGGTTTCCAACATTCAAAAAAGGGTGACATTCATGATTGATGTGCTGTCTGGAGAATTGAAATTGGAGGGGGCGAATTCCGGGGCAGCAGGTGGTTCTGAGGGTTAAAAAAAGAGAGGGAAAACGCGATGTTACTGCCGAAAAAAAGCGAAGAGGAAATCGGGTTCCAGTTGGCGCCGATGATTGACATGACTTTTTTGTTGCTGATTTTTTTCATGGTGACGACGAAGATTTCCAAAGAGCAAGTGAAGGTCGATATTGCTTTGCCGCGGGCGAGTCACGCGGCGATACCAAAAGACATCAGCAACCGGGATATTATCAGCATCGATGCGCGCGGAGCGTATTGGGTCGGGTCGCGGGAAGTCGGGAAGAAAGAGTTGGAGGAGTATCTCAAGAGGCGGTTTGCCGATTATCCGCCGTTGAAGGTTTATGTCCGGGCGGACGAGAAGGCGGACGGGCGCAAGATCAAGGAATTCATGAAGGTGGCGAGCGCGGCGGGGGCGGTGAATGTGATTTTTGGGACTTACCAGAAGTAGAGACGCATGAAATTGATTCGCAAGGAGTTGCAGTGCGTGGAGATGCAGATGGGGCCGATGATCGACATGGTCTTTTTGCTTTTGGTATTCTTCATGGTGTCGGCGAAGCCCGTCAAACAAGAGAGCGACTTGGGGATCGGGTTGCCCGGGACGGTGGCACAAGAAGAGGTGTTGGACATACCCGACGAACAGAGAATCTCGATTTTTTCTGACGGGAAGGTGGAGTTAAACGAGATGGAGATGGGGGAGGCAGGGGGGCGGGATTTGCCAGTTTTGAAGAAAACTTTGATCCGGTATAAGGAGAGTTGCGATGCGAATCGGGAGGAGGCGCTGGTGACGCTGGCGGTGGATGACGGAGCGTGGCATCAACGGGTTGTGGATGTTTTGAATGCGGTGGCGCAGGCAGGCATCTCCGGCGTTTCTTTTGCCGAGGACAGGGAAGAGGAGTTTTGATGTCGCTGGAAGGATGGTTTGAAAAGCCCGCGCAGAAGGGGCAGAGAAAAAAGTTGCTTTTGCTAATTTTTACGGTGGTGGTTGCGGTGCATTTTTTGGCGGGGGCAGGGGCGGGGTTGTTCGTCGTCGCCAGGTATTTTTTTGCCGAACCCGTGCAGTTTGAAGTCAAAAAAGACATTCGTTTGCCCGCGAAAAAAAGGGAGCACAAGATGAACATGGCGGCGTTTGACGGGATGGCGGCGAAGCCCAGTTTTACGGATCGGATGGCGAGCGCGAGGGCGACGGATTTTTCGTTGCCCGATTTGCCGAAACTCCCTGTGGACCAGATGGTAGCGGCGGATCCGAGCCAGTTTATGTCCGAGCTTTTTGAGGGGCTTGTCGGGGATTCCGGGGCGGGTGCGGGAGGCGCGGGCGTATCCGGCTTGGGCGGGATTGGGGACGGGGTGAGTTTTATGGGGATCCAAGCGAAAGGGAAGCGGGTCGCATTGCTTTTTGATGTTTCCAAGAGCGTTGCGAACAAGGCGGAGAAAAGCGGGGTTCCGATGAAAAAAATCCGGGAGGAGACGGTGCGGTGCATCGAGGAGATGGGGGTGAACAGCAGGTTTGCGATTTACCAGTTCGTGAGAAATTACAAGGCGTTTCGCGGGGAGTTTTTGCCGGCGACGCGGGCGAACAAAGAGGCTGCGAAAGGTTGGGTTGAAAAAGAGTGGGTGGAGAGCGGGCAGATGGCGGCGGGGGGGAAGGGAGTGGTTTCCCGTTTGCCGAACGGGGTGGAAATGGTTTTGGAGGATGTATTTTCGTTAGAGCCAGATGTGGTAATCATCGTTTCCGACGGGAGTTTTCAGCGGTCGGTCGGGGGAGCGGGGAAAAGGCAGGAAGAAGTGAAAGGAGCCGAGTTGCAGGCGACGATTTCTCGGTTGCAGAAAAATTTGCGGGAGGAAGCGCAAATTCATTTTGTTGGTTTTGAGATGGAAGAGGAGGACCGGAGGCATCTGCAAACCATCGCGAGAGCGTATGGGGGGAGCCTCCGGGAAATCGGGAAGGATTGAGGGGGCTTTGCAAAAAAGCAGAGGGAGTTTTTTGCGGAAAGCTCTTGCAAAAGGGGTGGAGGGGGGAGAGGATGCGGGGGTGAGGTGCGCTGAAAAAATCCCAATGCCAGCCTTGCGGCCGTTTGTTTTTTTTATGGTCGCACTTTTGCTGTTGCAGTGCTGCGGGGGAGTTTGGGTGGCGCTTTACGCCGTGTCGAAATCGTATCAAACTTACAGGACGGCGAAGGTGGCGGGGGTTTTGGCGGCAATCGAACGCTTGCCGAAGGGGAAGGGAAATTGCAGTTCTTGTTCGCGCATCGCCAAGGCGAAAGCGCGGGATGATGCCCAGCAAAAACAGACGAAGGCGAACCTCAAGGAACTTCTTTCGCTGGCTTTTCACGCAGAACGGGCGAGGTGGGTTCCCGCGGTTTCTTTTTTTTCAAAGGACTACGAAACGGTTTCTGGGCCGTTTTGGTGCGGCAGAAAAGATCGCCCGCCTTACCCTCCTCCGCGCGGCGAGGCTTGCCCGCTTTTTGTTTGAGCCTTTGTCGGGAAGTCCCGCCGTTTGGGAACGCTTGTTTTATCGCCGTTTCCGTTTGCGCCAAGGCTTCTGAAGGCATTTTTCCGTTTGCGGAAAACGGAGCGCCCGCATTTCTGTTTTGACGGGACGCAAAAGAAAAATTTCCGCAGGACAAAGCCTGCCGCCGCACGCGTGATGCGTCGCTGCGAAGGTTGCGTCCACTTAATACAACCATTTGAATTTTAATTTGTTATGAAATTAAAAAAACTGTTATTTCGCTGGGTGGCGCAGGTCGCCCTACCGTTGCTTGCGGGGGGATTTTTTTCCTCCGCGCAAGCCGCAAAAAAACCGGAACCGTTGCTGGTGTTTTGCGCGGCGGGCATCCGCCAACCCGTCGAAGCGGCGGCGCAAGCTTACGAAAAAGAATACGGCATTCCTATCCATCTCCAATACGGGGGGACCGGGACGCTGCTGAGTTCTTTGAAAGCGGCGGGGGCGGGGGACTTATTCATTCCCGCCGAAGAGTCGTATGTCGTTTCGGGAAGGCAGGCAGGCTTGATCAAAGAATCGATTCCGCTTGCGACGCTGCGCCCCGTCATCGCTGTGAAAAAAGGGAACCCGAAGGGGATCCGCAACCTCGCGGATTTGTTGCGCGGAGATGTGGCTTTTGGGATGGCAAACCCCGATGCCGCAGCTTCAGGAAAAATCGCGAAGGAAATTCTCGTGGAAACCGGGCAATGGGCGGAGTTCGAGAAAAAAGCGAAGGTGTTTAAGCCAACGGTCAACGACATCGCCAACGACATAAAAATTGGGGCGATCGATGCGGGCGTGGTGTGGGACGCGACGGCGCGGCAATACCCTGACCTCGAAATCGTGGAACTACCAGGTGCAGAGAGAGATGCAGATTTGTGTCCGTGCGCTTGCGCGGATGCCGCGAGCGGCAAAAAAGCGGACCAGCTTTTTGTGGCCTCGCGGGACACGGTTTCGGCGTGCGTGCTTTCCTCATCGAAGCAACCGACGGAAGCGCTGCGATTTGCGCGTTACCTCGGGGCGAAAGACAAGGGGTTGCCGCTGTTTGAAAAATACCATTTCACGCCAGAGCGAGGGGATGTTTGGGCGAAAGTGCCCGACCTCAAACTCTTCAGCGGTGCGATGCTGCGGCCCGGTTTGGAAGAAACGCTCAAGGCGTTCCAAGAACGGGAAGGTTGCACGATCACGACAGTCTATAACGGGTGCGGCATCCTCACCGCGCAAATGAAAGCCGGGCAGAGGCCCGACGCGTATTTTTCTTGCGACACGACCTTTATGGACACCGTCGCCGACCTTTACGCGGACAACGAAAACATCGTGGACAACTTCCTGATGATTTTGGTCCCGAAGGGCAACCCGAAGGGGATCAAGACCCCGCAGGATTTGCTCGCGCCCGGCGTGCGCCTCGGCCTGCCCCACCACGAAAAATCCGCGATGGGAAATGTGGCGTGGAAGATGTTGAAAGACATGGGGATTTACGACGCGCTACAAGAAAACATGAAGGTGGAATCGCCGACGGGCGACCTCCTCGTCAACCAGTTGCGGACCGGTTCGCTCGATGCCATCATCGCCTGCCGCTCCAATCTCTCCGGGGTTTCCGAGCATCTGGACGGCGTGCCAATCGACCACCGGTTAGCGAACATGACCCAGCCATACGCAGTCGGCAAAGACAGCGCCAACCGCCGTTTGGCCGAGAGGTTGCATGAAGCCATCCTGACCGAGGAATCCAAGCAACGCTTCGAAAAAGCAGGGTTTCGCTGGAAGGCGAATTGACCGCAGGAGGCAAACCTGTTGCTATCTATTACAAGTAAAAAATGCGAGAATCCGCTACCAACAAAGCACCTGAGACATTGCCCGACTGGCCGTTTTACACGGTTTTGGGAGTGGTGGGGGCGACCTATGTTTCCCTCATCGTGGCGATGTTGGTGGCGGATTTATTTTTTACGACACCGGGGCATTTCGTCTCGGCGTTGCGGAGTCCAGAAATCCGTTATTCCATCCAGTTGAGCTTGTTTTCCTGCACGGTAACGACTTTTTTTTCGCTCCTGGTCGCCGTGCCGATGGGGTATTTGATGTCGCGGTTTTCCTTTCGAGGCAAATACTTGCTCGACGCGTTGCTCGATGTGCCGATCGTGTTGCCGCCGCTGGTGATGGGGTTGAGTTTGCTGATTTTGTTCCAGACTGCACCCGGCAAATGGGTGGAAAATTACATCCCGTTCACCTACGCGGTGCCGGGGGTGATTTTGGCGCAATTTTCCGTTGCCAGCGCGTTTGCGGTGCGGACGATGATCGTGGCGTTTGACCAGATCACGCCGCGGACCGAGCAGGTGGCATTGACGCTCGGGTGCAACCGGATGGGGGCGTTTTTCCGGATCGCATTGCCGGAGGCGAGGCGGGGAATTTTTGCTGCGGCGACGATCGCGTGGGCGCGGTCGCTCGGCGAGTTCGGTCCGATTTTGATTTTTGCCGGGGCGACGCGGAACCGGACGGAGGTGCTTTCGAGCACGATTTTTTTAGAGTTGAGCATAGGGAACATCGAGGCGGCGGTGGCGGTTTCCATTTTGATGATCGTGGCGGCACTGGTGGTTTTGGGGGTGACGCGGAAGTTCGGCCTCCGTTCTTTTTCGGAAAAACGCGTATGATTTCGGTAGAAAATTTATCCATCGAGCAGGGGGCTTTCCGTTTGGAGAAAGTTTCGTTTGTTGTTCCTTCTGGGGCGTATGCGGTTTTCATGGGGAGGACCGGATGCGGGAAGACGACGATTCTCGAAGCGGTTTGTGGTTTGCGTAAAGTGCGTTCGGGCAAGATATTACTTTGCGGGGAAGAAGTGACTTCGAAGAAGCCGGCGGCGCGGAACATCGGGTATGTCCCGCAGGATGCCGCACTTTTTTCCACGCTCACGGTTCGCCAAAACCTGACTTTTGCGCTTTCGTTGCGCAAGTGGTCGGCGGAGGCGATGCGGGAGCGGGCGGAAGAGCTTGCGGAGATTTTGGGGATTCGGGGCATCCTCGACCGTCCGGCGCAACAGTTGAGCGGAGGGGAGGCGCAGCGGGTCGCGCTCGGGAGGGCGCTGGCATTTTTCCCTCCGGTGCTGGTGCTGGACGAACCGTTGAGCGCATTGGATGAAGAGACGAGAGAAGAGATGATCGGGTTGCTTTTGTCGGTCCACAAACAATTTGGGGTGACGGTTTTTCATGTGAGCCACAGCAGAGATGACGCGCGCCGCCTAGCGACGGCGGTGTTTTGTTTGCAGGGCGGAGAGGTGCGGGAGGAGAGCGGTTTTTTTGGTGGAGAAAGGATGGGGCCATGACGACGGAACGCGGGGCAATTTTTGTCGGGAACAGCTTCCCGTTTTCGCTGGTTCGGCGGCCGATGGAAGCGGTGCCCGTGACATTGGAAGATGCCCAGCGGCTACTTTTCGGGAGGGAGTTTTTTTCGTTTTGGGGGCACACCAACTCGCTTGGGGCGGCCAGCCAGTTCATCGGATACGATTTGACACCGAGGCGGAACCGCCCCGCCCTCGGGTTGGACAAAGACGGGTTTCTCGTTCTTGAGGGGGTTTCGGCACGCGAGGTTTTGTTGTTGACGCCGGAGTATCCGGAGGGCTTCCGCCCAGAGATCGGGCAAGAGGTCGC
>DYNR01000125.1 GCA_020720945.1 Chthoniobacter flavus
CTTACAGATCTTCTTTGCATTTATCTCACGGATTCAGGTAGAGTTTGCGTAGAAATTCATCATGATCAAAGAAAAATCCATAGCGGTAGTTGGAGCGACCGGAGCGGTCGGGCTAGAAATGATTCGGGTTTTGGAGAAGCGGAATTTTCCCGTGAAGTCGCTGAAGCTGTTGGCATCGGCGCGGTCTGCTGGGAAAAAGCTTTTTTTCCGCGGGGAAGAAGTCGGCGTTGAAGTGCTAGAAAAAGATGCGTTTCGCGGGGTGGACATCGCGCTGTTTAGTGCTGGGGGGGGGATTTCCAAAGAATTTGCGCCGGGAGCGGCGGATGCGGGATGCGTGGTTGTCGATAATTCTTCGGCGTTTCGGATGGATCCGCGAGTGCCGCTGGTTGTGCCGGAGGTGAACCCTGGAGACGCGCGGAAGCACGAAGGGATTTTGGCGAACCCGAATTGCACGACGGCGATTACGCTGATGGGGCTGAACCCGTTGCACCGTCTTTTTGGGGTGAAGAGGGTGATCGCTTCCAGCTATCAAGCGGTGTCGGGGTCTGGGGCGATGGCCATCGAAGAATTGCGCAAGCAGGTTGAGGCGATCAGCGCGGGGGGAGAGGCGGAAGTCTCGGTTTACCCGCATCAAATCGCTTTCAATGTGATTCCTCAAGTGGATGTATTTTTGGAGGATGGATATACGAAAGAAGAGATGAAAATGCAGAACGAGGGGAGGAGGATTTTGCATTTGCCCGAGTTTCGTGCATCGGTGACTTGCGTGCGGGTTCCCGTTTACCGTTCCCATTCGGTGGCGGTGACGGCGGAGTTCGAACGACCGGTGGATTTGGCGGAAGCACGGCGAGCGATCGAAGCGGCACCGGGCGTGCGGCTCGAAGACGATCCCGGGGCAAAGAAGTATCCGATGCCGTTGGCGACGGCGGGGGAAGACGATTGCAGGGTGGGTCGGATGCGTCTCGATTGCGCGTTGGAAAACGCCATCAGCTTTTGGGTTTGCGGCGACCAACTCTTGAAAGGTGCGGCGTTGAATGCGGTGCAAATCGCGG
The DNA here is from genome assembly GCA_020720945.1 of Chthoniobacter flavus. Taxonomy (GTDB): domain Bacteria; phylum Verrucomicrobiota; class Verrucomicrobiia; order Chthoniobacterales; family DYNR01; genus DYNR01. Next base: position 1,050 of record DYNR01000125.1, read on the forward strand.
AGTTGCTCAACGCGGAAGGCTGATTTTTTTTGTCCGATCCCCGAATTTTTTTGCATTTATGGCTCTTTTGGAAGTGCGAGATTTGCGGACATGGTTCCCTGTTTTTGGGGGAGTTTTCAGGCGACGGGTCGGGGAAGTCAAGGCGGTTGACGGGGTGAGTTTTGATCTTGATGCAGGCAAGACGCTCGGTTTGGTCGGCGAGAGTGGCAGCGGAAAAACCACGGTAGGTCGGACGGTTTTGAACCTGATTCCTGGGACGGGCGGTTCCGTGCGTTTTGCGGGGAGCGAAGTGCTCGGGATGGCGGAAAGCAAATTTCGTCCGTTTCGCAGACGGATGCAGATGATTTTCCAAGACCCGTTTGGTTCATTGAATCCGCGCATGACGGTTGGAGCGATTTTGTCCGAGCCGCTAGAAATTCATTTTCCTAAAAAAGGGGCGGCGGAGCGGCGGGTCAAGGTCGGTGAGTTGTTAGAAATGGTCGGGTTAGATCCGGGGATGGCAGGGAGGTATCCGCACGAGTTTAGCGGGGGGCAGCGGCAGCGGATCGGGATTGCGCGAGCTTTGGCAGTGGAGCCGGATCTGATTGTTTGCGATGAGCCCGTGAGTGCGTTGGATGTGAGCGTGCAGGCGTCCATCATCAACTTGCTCAAGGACTTACAAGAAAAGATGGGGCTGGCTTACCTTTTTATCGCACACGATTTGGCGGTAGTGGAGCATATCAGCGACCATCTTTTGGTGATGCACCACGGGAAAATCGTGGAGTCGGGGAAGCCTGAAGAAATTTACCGGAACCCGAAGGACGAATACACGCGTTCGTTGCTTGCGGCGGTGCCATCGCTGTGAGGGGGAGTGATTTCAAAAAAGGGAAAGGGTTGCCGGCCATTGTGGCTTTGGCGACACCGCCTGGAGCCGGGGCGCTTGCGGTAGTTCGGGTTTCGGGTGAGGGAACCCACCAAATTGCGTGCGAGATTTTTCGTGCGGCGCGTCCGTTCGAGCAAATCTCGCCGCGTTCGGCAGTTTTCGGGAAGATTTTGCGGGAAGATCGGAGTGTCCTCGACGAGGTCGTATTGACCCGATATGACGCGCCGTCGAGTTATACGGGAGAAGATATGGTCGAGGTGAGTTGCCACGGAGGAGTGTTGATCACGGAAGCTATTTTGGGGTTGGTTTTGCGGAAAGGGGCGAGGCTGGCAGAACCGGGTGAATTTACTTTGCGGGCGTTTTTGAACGGGAAGATGGACTTGACGCAAGCCGAGGCGGTCATGGACATGATCCACGCCAAGACCCCGCTTGCGTTGCGGGCGGCAGCCGAACAGCTCGAAGGGCGGATCGGGAGGGAGACGCTGGAAATCCGGGGGCGCATTTTAGAAATTGCGGCGCACTTGGAAGCGTGGATTGACTTCCCCGAAGAAGAGATCGATCCGGCGACGGGTGTCGCGCTGGCGGGAAAAATCCGCGATTCCCTCGATGTGGTAGAGAAGCTTCTTTCCACGGCGGGACAAGGGAAAATTTTACGGGAAGGAATCCGTTTGGCGATTTGCGGTTGCCCGAATGCAGGGAAGTCCAGCTTGCTGAATCGGCTCTTGGGTTACGAACGGGCGATTGTCAGCGAAGTGCCTGGAACGACGCGAGATACGATTGAAGAGTTCGCGAGTTTGCGGGGGGTTCCTTTCCGTCTCACCGACACGGCGGGGTTGCGTGAGGGCGAGGATGCGATCGAGAAAGAGGGGATCGGGAGAGCCAAGAAAGCGATCGAAGCAGCGGATGTCGTGCTGGAGGTCGTGGATGCGAGCACCGGCGAGCGAGGGGAAATTTTGCGCTGCGAGCGGCCTCATTTGGTCGCATGGAATAAGGGCGACATTGTTTCCGAAGAAAGAAAGAAAACGGTTGTTGCGGGCGATGGTCTGGAGGTTTTCATTTCTTGCAAAACGGGGGAAGGGATTCCTGGATTGGTCGATGCTTTGGTGGAAGCGGCAGGGGCGCGTCCAGCAGATGGGAGCGTGTCGTTTGCAGCAATCAACGCACGCCATCAGGCGTGTTTGAACCGGGCTAGGGCGAGCCTTTTGCGGGCAATCGGTTCGTTGGAAAGCGGGGAAGAACCCGCGCTGGTATCCATCGAGTTGCGGGAGGCGGTTGAAGCGGTTGGCGAAGTGGCGGGGGAGATCGATGGCGAGGAAATTCTAGGGAAAATTTTCGCGAGTTTTTGCGTCGGAAAATGAGATCGTCGGAATCAGAAATTTCTTGTTGGATTTATTCCAAAAGAGCTTGAATCCGAACGGGTTGTTGGTGGGAAATCGGTCGTAGAGTCCGGTCAAAAGTGAAACGATAGCACTTTCGGGCCGACACGCGCTTGGGGCGAAAAGGCAAATCCGGTGAGATGTTTTCCGCTTGACTGGCCCCAGGACCCATTTCCGGGAAAAGTGAAAGGATGGAAGAAGAAAAGGATTGACGGAAAGGGAAAAAAAAAGTGAAATTCACCCGTTGCTTATCCGGAGTTTTAACGGATAAAAAAATTACTCTCGTCCCATTCTTAAAATCCTATGAAAATCTCCATTCGTTCTATGGTTCCCTTACTAGCACTTGCCGGAATCGCCCTGCTTGTTTCGCCCTGCATGGCCGCAGATGTCGTGCGGCTTCACGGCTCCGTAACCATGGCCAAAACAGTCACGGAACACCTTCCCGCCATCGAATCCCAAACGGGAATCAAACTGGAAGTAATAGGCAACGGGGCAGGTCGGGGATTGACCGACTTGGTCACAGGCAACGCCGACATTGCCTTGATGGCGGGTTCACTCAAAGGGGTTGCCGAGGCCGTTAATGCTGAAAAACCAGGCTCGGTTGTCACGGCAGGAATGAAAGATTATCCCATCGCAGGGATGGATATTGTTTTTGTGGCGCATCCTTCTGCTGGAGTCAAATCCATCAATGAGGCGCAAGCTAGAGATGTGCTCAGCGGAAAAATCACCAACTGGAAAGAAATCGGAGGTTCCGATCAGCCCATCAAAGTCGTGCTCCCTTTTCCCGGAGACGGAGTGCGAATTACGGTCAAAGAAGTAGTCTTGAACGGTGGTACCTTTGCGCCCGATGCGATCGTTCGCGCTACTAGCAAAGACATCGCCCCGATTGTCAGCCAGTTGCAGGGAAGCTTTTCGATTCTTTCCAAAAAAAATGCGGCTGGTCTTGATGTGCTTTCTTACGAAAAACCCATTGTCATGCCCCAGTCTTTCGTAACTCAAGGCGAACCGGGCGGAGACATTCAAAAGACTCTTGATGCGGTGCTAAAGACACTCAAATAAAACCGCCCAGCAAATTGCGCTTGCGCCTAACGAAATCGAGACGGCAACTGGAATCCAGAGAGGGATGGGGTTACTCTCCTTTTTTGCGAAACTGAGCTCAAACTAAGACCTGAATCCGTCCGATAACTGCCGTGAATATCTGCGATCTATTTGCAGTGGAGAAAATCGGCTAACTTTTTCCGTAACCCGTTGATTATCATTGCTAGAAAAAATGACTGCGGAACTTCGTCCAAGGAATAGTATCCGCAGTCACGATTACCACCCTGACCCCATTTTCGTTGAACTATGCCGAACTTCCCGTTTCGCTCCCCGTATTTACCAAACATCCCCGCACAAAAAAAAGGCACTGCCCTTGTTGAAATTTACAAAAAAGCGGGGATCCACCTTCCAGAAGAAACCGCAGATTCCCTCGACTGGATCGAACGCATCCACAAAAGCTATGCTTCAAAAGAGGGCAACAGCTACAACTACATAACCGATTACGATATCTCCAACAACTTCCCCGGATGGAAGCGCAAGAATTTATCCTCTCCGATCTGGCCAAACGCCTGTTTTTTATCCCTCGAAGAGTTCTGGTCGCTCTTCTACACCGAATTCCGCACCCGCACCCCCCACGCTTCTTTTTTAAAAACGGTTCCTCCTCTTCCCGATCACGACAAACATATCAAGCGCGCTTCCGACGAGGTTCTCGCCCAATTGTGGCAAAGAAAAATCTCGGCGTGGAGCGATTGGGAAAACGGCAAATCCCTCTTCCCCATAAACGAGCCCGTGGATATAAGGGTCTCCCTCTCCCCGACCAGTCTCTCTTTCCAAAAACGCGCGGCATCCGAAGAATCTTTTTATCCTCTCAAACTCAATGTCATGAACCTGTGGCTGGACAAGAATTTTCCCGAACCCCTGACGGAAGCCGCAAAAGAGATCATCTTTTTTTTAAAGGATTACAAGGAAAGAAACTCCTATGTGCAAGTCTCGTTAGGCTTCAGCAGAGACACCTTTTCCTTGGTTCTCAAACTCCTGCGGTCGTGCGAACCCGGCTGCGTCCTCCTCTCTGGCGAAACCCCGTTAAAACTTTCCCCGCACCCAATCTCTTGGACTTTCGAAGAATCGGAAGATAGCTGCATTTTCACGCCTGTTTGGAACGGTGCTCCCACCGAGCCAAACTCCTTCCATTTTTTTAAACAAGGCTACTCGGGGAGTATTCTTGCCCCTGGAATCCCCTACTGCATCCACCCTCCGTCGGCATCGCTCGTCCACATCCCGCACGGTCGCGACTTGTTTTTGGAAGCCGGCAGCAGTCCATCCAGCATCCCAAAAAATGCCTTCCCAGAAAACAAGAAAACCCAGCTCATAAAATCCCTCATCGGCTATGTCCCCGAAGGATTGCTGACCCGCCCGCCCCTGCCCCTAAAAGCCAATTTCTGCTTCTCGCCGGATTCCGAATGGTCGCCGGAAATAAAACGCGGCATCTGCTACCTCAATGTATCCGCCATCGACACTGCCAAAAAAGAGTGGGCATCCCTCGATTTTCAAGGATGGAAAAGCATCGAGAACTCCGACGAAAAAAATCCCCCCGCCGACTTCCTTTTTCCCGACAGCCGCATTGCGTTCACCGCGATGCAGGAATTTTCCCCAGACTGGAGCCACACCGGGTGGAAAATCAAGATGACCAAAAAGTTCATCGACAACCTCCCTCTCTGGCTCAAAAGATGGCAGTCCCGCTTCATCGTAGAAGCGGAAGGAGCCCTCGCCGACTTCCTGCGCCCGCCCCTCCGAGGAAAGCTGTCCCTGAACATCTCCGAAAAAGAAAACGACTGGTTCGATCTCGAAGCAACCTTATCTTTCGACGATATCGAGTTTTCCGCAGAGGAAATCCGCATCCTCCTCAAAGCCAAAGGTTCTTTCGTGGAAATACCCGGAAAGGGATGGCACCGCATGGAAACGGCGATCCAATCCGAAGATGCCGAAAAACTCGCGAAGCTCGGGCTCGGCCCCGAGGATGTCGGCGGGGGCAAACAGCGCTTCCACGCCATCCAGCTTTGGAACGCCCGCGAGTCCGACCTCTTCCACGAAGAGGCAGCCGTCGCCATACGGGAAAAAATTTCTTCCGTCCGCACCTCGGTGGATGCCACTGTCCCGGACGGACTGAAAGCCGAGCTCCGCCCCTACCAAATCGAAGGGTTCCGCTTCCTCGCCTACCTCTCCACCAACGGCTTCGGAGGCATCCTCGCCGATGATATGGGTCTCGGAAAAACCATGCAGGCCATCGCTTGGCTCCTCTGGCTCCGGGGGAAATCGGACCCCCGCCCTTCCCTCGTCGTCTGCCCAAAATCCGTCGCAGGTGTCTGGATGCACGAAACCGCAAAGTTCGCCCCAGACCTCCCCGTCACAAACATCGGCGACTCTCCAAAATCTTGGCAAAAGGCCGCAAAAAACGGCGCTCTCATCATCGCGAACTACGCCCAGCTCCGCACCCAGGCTACCGAAATCGGCTCCATCCATTGGCAAGCTGTCATCCTCGACGAAGCCCAGGCCATCAAAAACCCGAACTCCCAGATCGCCACGGTCGCCCGCGCCCTCCG
>DYNR01000003.1:0-19965 GCA_020720945.1 Chthoniobacter flavus
CCCTCATCCACCACGATAAACGCATACCTCGCATTCGTTTCTACGACGCCAGAGGTGATTCGGTTCGTTGTCACCATATTCACCCACGGCGCAAGAAACGCTTCCCTGTCGTTCGTCGCCTTGATCAACCTGTCTTTCAAGTTCAAATTGACATTGGAAGAAAGCGTGGGTCTTACTGGTTCATCGTCCTCCGTAGCCGCAGGCGGCACCGGCAACTTCGTCCGCTCGTTGAGATATGTAGTAAATTTGGCGGCTTCATTCGTGGGAAAACTCTTGATGTCGCTGTAAAGCCCCGAAATCAGGGGAATCATCTGCTTGCCGTCCGTAAAATTGCTCACCGCCACCACCGTGACGGCTTTTCCCTTCGCATCGTTCGTCAATCCGACCAAATACGCCGAATTGCCCTCAACCCCCTTGCTCAACAACGCCAACGCCGCCTTCCCCCCCGCCTCCGCTGCCAAACGCGCCTTCTCTTGGCTCGTATAACTGCGACTCGCCATCCGCTCCATCCGCATACTCTCCACAAAAGCCACCACGATAATGCTCAATACAGCAATTACCATCATCGTCGTTATCAACGCAGACCCACTAAAAAACCGCCCTTCCCCATAACGCTTCCTTCCCTTCCTCGCCTTCCCAAAACTGGTAATTTTTTTCCCCATCGCAATCTAATATCCAACCAAAAGTCAAATGACGCTTAGACCGCCAGTTTTTTGGTTCAAAACAAAGGGGATGCCCAAAGTGCGATCACCGAAAACTCCTTGGACCTGACAACATCTAATTCCCTAAAAGAACCTCCACGGCCCGATGAATCGGTCCGAGCAAAAGATCGGGAAAACACCCCAACCCAACCGTCACCACTGCCAATAAAAAAATAACCGCTCGCGGAACGACCCCCAATCCTTCCCCACTGCATCCCGCAACCCCATCTTCCGAAATGAAGAAAATCTGCTTTAACACCAACAAATAGTAATATAACGAAACCGCGCTAAAAAACAACGCCAACGCAACCAACCACAACAACCCTGGCGCAGCACCAAGAATTCCCCCCGCCCCCATCGCTGCCGTAAAAAGGAAAAACTTCCCAAAAAATCCAGCCAACGGCGGCAACCCAGCCAGCGAACAAAGAAATACCAACATGCTAAAAGACAACACGGGTTCCCGTTTGACCAACCCAGCAAAACGGGAAAAAGAATCGCCCCCCCGCTCCCGCACAACCACCCCGACAACCCCAAACGCCCCGAGCGTCGCCACCCCGTAAATCACCGTATAAAACACCACGGCTTCCAAGGACTCCGCAGACGCTGCCATCAATGCGAGCAACAAAAACCCCGCATGGCCGATCCCCGAATATGCGAGCATCCTCCGCACACTCTTTTGGACCAACGCCATCAAATTCCCGACGACCATGGACAACGCCGCCATCACCCCGAGCATCGGAACCCACCCCGGAGCAAAACTCCCCCACCCCGCACTTCCTTCCAATCCCCCAAACCCGATAAACAAAAACTTCGCCAAAATGAAAAAACCAGCCACCTTGGACCCCGATGCCACAAACGCCGCTGCCGGAGTCGGCGCACCCTGATAAACATCGGGTGCCCACAAATGAAACGGAACCGCCGCCACCTTGAATCCAAACCCGACCAAAGCCATCGCCAACCCTGCCGTCAAAATCGGTTCCTGCGCATTCTTCCGCAACGCCGCCGACATCGCCTGCAACTCCGTAGTCCCACACACCCCAAAAATCAAACTCATCCCGTAAAGCAAAAACGCCGCCGCCACGCTCCCAAAAAGAAAATACTTCAACGCCGCCTCCGCCGCTCCTAAATCAGACCTCGCAAACCCCGCCAACGCATAAAGCGCCAATCCCGCCAACTCCAACCCCACAAAAATCACCAGCATCTCCTCGGTCCCGACAATCAAAAGCAACCCGATCGCCGCAAACAACAACATCGCAAAATTTTCTGCGACATGATAACTCGGACGATCGGCTTGCAAAAGCACCACCGCAACCGCCACCATCGCAAGAATCGCGAACTTAACCAAACGAACCAGCGGATCCAGCACGATCATCCCCCCCGCCATCTGCCCGTCCGGCGCACAAAAAATCAACGCCCCAACCGCAAGCAAAACACCCACAAACGAAAGAAACGCACACGCCCCCGCCTCGGCAAACTTCCCGCCGCGACACCCCATCCCGATTATCCCCATTGCCACTAACAGCAAAACAATCTCGGGAGACAAAATTTTTACAAAATCGAAGTAGTTCATCTGAGTAAAGAGCGCATCAAATCCCCTTGGAAACTCGCGACCACGAGGTTGAGAAACGGCGTGGGCATCAACCCCATGCAAACCGTCGTCGCCAATAACAAAACGGCAGCGATTTTTTCGGGCATCGTGATCGGTTCATACAGGTGAACCTCTTCTCTTGCCTGCCCCCCCTCGCCTGCTTTGTCCTTCCCAAAAAAAGAAAGCTGCAACGCCTTGAGCGTGAAAGCCACCGTCAGCACAATCCCTGGAACAACCACCCACAAAAGCGAAGGCATCGCCACCCACGCCCCCAACAAAACCGTCACTTCCGCAACAAAACCGCTAAAACCGGGCAACCCCATCGATGCCGCACACGCCAACACAAAAGTCACCGCCGCAAATGGCAACGCTTTCCCCAACCCCAACCGCGCCAATACCGCCAATTCCCTCGTATGCGTCCGCTCGTAAATCATCCGCCCAACCACGGCAAACAGCAATGCAGCAATGATGCCGTGAGAAAACATCTGCAACACCGCCCCCGTGATTCCCACGGCGGAAAGCGTCACCAACCCGAGCATCACAAACCCCATGTGACTGATGCTCGAATACCCAATCACAAACTTCAAATCCTTTTGCGCCAACGCAACCAATGCCCCGTAAAGAATCCCCACCGCCGCCAACGCCCCAAAAAAGAAACGCCACTGCTCAAGCCCATACGGGAAAAACGGCATCGCCACCCGCAACGCCCCATACGCCCCCAACTTCATCACAACCCCCGCCAACAACATCGATGCTGCCGTCGGTGCCGCCACATGCCCAGTCGGTGCCCATGTATGAAAAGGCCACAAACCCGCCAACACCCCAAACCCTAAAAACATCACCGGAAATGCCCACATCTGAAACCCCTTGGAATACGGCAAAGAACCCAACTCAAAAATGCTGAAACTCCCGATCCCCGACACCACATAAGTCGCCATCACCGCCACCAACACCAACGCGCTCCCTACGATGGAATACAAGGTCAACTTCATCGCCCCATACTCCCGGTTGGTCGATCCCCATCCCGCAATCAGCAGATACTTGGGCAAAATCACCACCTCGTAAAACACCAAAAACAAAAACAAATCGAGACTCAAAAAGACCCCGTAAGCTCCCCCGATAATCACCAAAAACAACGCAAAAAACCGCTTGGGCTCCTGCCCGATATTCCACGAAAAAAGAACCCCCGTCACCGCAATGATGCCCGTGAGCAAAAGCATCAAAACGGAAATCCCATCCGCACCAATCGAAAAATCAATCCCGAGCGACGGAACCCATTCTTTCAATACCATGAACTGATACGCTTGCGCCCCTGGCCTCTGGTCGTATTGAAAAGCCACTACCACCGCAACCGCCAACCCCGCCAAAGCGGAAACCAACGCCACTACCCGCGCCAAACCATGGCATCGCCCCGGCAATAACAACAACAAAAAAGCTCCCGCAAACGCGGATAAAAATGTCCAGGCTATCATGGCAAAAATTGAATCATCGTCACAACGGATTGGTTAAAAAGGTTCAGCAATGGCCCCGGGTAAATCCCCAGCCCAAACATCAGCGCAACGAGCGGTGCCATCAACCACCTCTCGCTAGACCGCAAATCAGGAAAACTCTCCCAAACAGGATTCAATGGCCCAGAAAACACCTTTGCCAAAACCCGCAAAAATACGACTGCCGTAAAAAGCAATGCAGGCAAGGAAAGCACGGCCGCCCACGATGCCAACGGAAACACCCCTCGAAAAATCAAAAACTCTCCAACAAACCCGTTGAGCCCAGGCAACCCGAGCGACGCAAACAGTGAAATCCCCATCAACCCACAAAAAACGGGCGCCACTTTCCGCAATCCTCCAAAATCTCCCAACGAACGCAACCCCCCACTCCGAACTTCAATCAACCCGACAAATGCGAACAACGCCGCCGCTGTCACCCCGTGGTTGAATACTTGCAACACCACCCCGCTCAACGCCGCTTCCTTCGCCTCTTTCGCCCCACCCACAGAAACCACCGCACAAATCCCCAGCAAGCAATACCCCAAATGGTTGATGGACGAATACGCCAGTATTTTTTTCAAATCGGTTTGCACGAGTGCCACAAGGGTCGGCAACACGATAGTCGCAACAGCCAACCACAACAAGGGTTGCTGCAAAGTCTGCATCTGCTCGGGAAAAATCGGCAACAAAATCCTCAAAAAACCGTAAACCCCCATCTTGGAAAGCAACCCGGTAAAAAGCATCGTCACCCCACTCGGAGCCTGCGTGTAGGCTTCGGGCAGCCAAGTATGCAAGGGAATCACAGGAACTTTCACCGCCAACCCAACAAAAACACAAACGAAAATCCCGAGCAAAAACAAATCGGGAAAACCCGCCGCCCACGGAAACTGCGCCACGATTCCTCCCAAAATCTGCGACTGCGACAACCCCGCAAGTTTCGTGAAATCAAAAATGCCGGTCGCCAAAAATAACGCCAAAAATCCGACCAGCATGGGCACGCTCCCCGCCAGCGTGTAAAGGAAAAATTGATACGCAGCAAACCCTCTCTTCTCCCCTCCCCAAACCTTGATGAGAAAAAAACCGGGAATCAGGCTCAACTCCCAAAACAAAAACCACAACACAAAATCCAACGAAAGAAAAACCCCGAAAACAATCCCCTGCAAACACAGGATCAATGCGTAGTAAACATTCTGCTTCTCCCGGATTCCCGAGGGCAAGGCAATCGCAAAAGGGGTCAAAACCGCCGTCAAAAGGACAAGCAAAAAACTCAGCCCATCTAACCCCAAATGATATTGAACTCGTAACGCACGAATCCACCAAACACTTTCCTCAAACTGATAACCCGTAGCACTAGGCTGGAAGCTTACCCCGATCCAAGCAACGAGCAACGCCACCAAAACGGAAAAAAACAACGCAACGGAACGGGCTACCTCCGGCCTCCGACTGGAAACCAAAGAGGTCGCCAACGCCCCCACCAACGGAAGCGCTAACAACAGCGAAAGAACGGGAATTGCGGACAGATAGTTTGTCATGGATGCTCGAAAATTTGGTTCAAATCCAGGCGATAATCAAAATAAGTAAAACGACCCCTGCCCCTGCCACGCCCAAATAGGACTGGATTTTTCCGTTCTGCAAACGGGATAAAAACCCGCCCGAATCGCGAAACGCTTCGCACCCCGAATCGAACCCGTCGTTGAAAAGGTGACGGTCGTAAACATCGGCAAACACGGAAAAAAACCTCGCCACCCCTCTGGCAAAAAGCACGATCCCCCCCCACACAAACCGATCAAAAAACGCCGCCACTTCCGCCGCACCCCGCAAAACCCGAAACACCGTCGCTGCATAAAACTCATCGACATAAAAACGATTTTGCAAAACTTGAAACACTGGATGCGCCGCCCGATCCAACGGATCCGCAACCGCCTCGGGCAAGTCCTTCCGCCCGTAAAGAAACCACCCAATCCCCACCCCTGCTCCCACTACCAAAATCGAGGCTCCCATCAATGCCAAATTCCCAAAAACGAAAAATACGGAAAAATCGAAATGCGTTTCGCCTCCTTCGATAAAATGATGGAACCACGGCCACGCCGGGGTCGCCACCAAACTGAGTAAAACCGCCCCCGCCGCCAACAACGCCAGCGGAACCGTCATCACCGCCGGACTCTCGTGCGCCCCCGCCGCTTCTTTGCTGTGCTTCTTCCCGAAAAACACAAAAAACATCTGCCGGGTCATGTAAAACGCCGTCAAAAACGCACCGCCCAACGCCATATAAAACGGAACTTGAGAAACAGGCCATCCGTGCGTCCAATGCAAAATCTCTTCCTTGCTCCAAAAGCCTGAAAAAAAGAACGGAAAACCGGAAAGAGCCATCATCCCGATCCCATACACCACAAAGGTCACGGGCATCCGATGGCGCAAATCCCCCATCCTCCGAATGTCTTGCTCTTCGTGGCACCCGTGAATGACAGACCCCGCCCCCAAAAACAGCAGTGCCTTGAAAAATGCGTGCGCAATCAAATGAAAAATCGCCCCTGCCAACCCGCCAACCCCCAAACACAACATCATGTAACCAAGCTGCGAAACCGTGGAATACGCCAAAATCCGCTTGATGTCGTTCTGCGCAACCGCGATGCACGCCGCAAACACCGCCGTAAATGCCCCCGTCCATGCAACCACTTGCAACGCCGCCGAAACCGTCTCCGGCCCGACAACTACGGAGAACAACGGATACACCCGCGCTACCAAAAACACGCCCGCCGCCACCATCGTCGCCGCATGAATCAACGCACTCACGGGGGTCGGCCCTTCCATCGCATCCGGCAACCAAACATGCAACGGGAACTGCCCGGATTTCCCCGCCGCCCCACAAAATAGCAACAGCGAAATGACCGTGGATACCGCCATTCCCCCGACCGTCAAACCCGTCGCCATTTTCGTGAGCGCAGACTGCTCGAGCAACCCGTTCCCCCCATCGTAAAATAAGAGCGTCCCTGCCTCCGATGACAACCAAACCATCCCCAAGAAAAACCCTAAATCACCGATCCGGGTCGTGATAAACGCCTTTTGCGCGGCAACAACAGCACTGGGCTTGTGATACCAAAACCCAATCAACAAATACGATGCCAACCCGACCAATTCCCAACACATGAAAAGCAGCAACAAACTGTTCGCAATAACCAATCCCAACATGGCGGCTGAAAACAGCGACAAAAATCCAAAAAACCGCGTGAAATTTTTGTCGTGGCTCATGTAACCAACGCTGAAAATACAAATCAGCGAACCAACAAAAGTGACCATGACGAGCATGGCGGCGGTAAGCGGGTCAAGCAACAACCCCAAACGCAAAGCCTCACCCCCAAAACGGAACCACTCGAAATTGAAAAAACCCCGGAAAACTTCTCCCCCTCCATGACCTCCTGCGCTCCCTCCTACCCCCAACACCGTCAAAAAAGCCGCCAAAGCAACGAAAAACGACGCAATCATCGACCCGATGGTCAAAGTCGCTGCCAACCTGCGGCACGGTTGCGGACATACCGCAATGATCGCAGCCGACACCAGCGGCAACACGGGAACCAACCAAAGATAGGAAAGAATCGGATTATCCATTGAGCGAACGAAATTGGGACGGATTAATAGTTTTGTAATGGCGATAGACCAAAATAATCAGCGCAAGCCCGACCGCCGCTTCTCCCGCCGCAACCGCTATGGAAAACAGCGCAAAAAGCACCCCGACCATCTCTTCTGGATGGGCTCCGAATCGCCAAAATGCTATAAAATTGATGTTGGCAGCACTAAGCATCAACTCGATTCCCACCAACACTAAAATGGCGTTTCTCCGCGCCAGCACCGCAACCAACCCGATGCAAAAAAGAGCGGCGGACAAAACCAAGTAAGTGTGCAAAGTGATCCCGACCCCAAAATCGAAGGACAGATTCGCGAAATTCATTTTTTAGTTACCTCCTGCGATGCAAAAATTACGGCAGCCAAAACTGCCACCGTCAACAACAATCCCGTCGCCTGCAACGGTAAAACATACTCGGTCACCAACTTCTCCCCCAAAACCGCTATCGAAAAAACCGGTGCTTCGGGTGCTTTGACCGCCAGCGAGGGACTCCGAAATACCGAAATCAACAAGGCGAGAAATACCGCTAAACTTACCCCGACCCCGGCGAACCTCCCCACCAAATCGCGCCACCCCCATCGCCGCTCCTCCACCCCTGGCTTCGCAAGCAAAATAACGAACATGATTAAAACCGCCACCGCCCCCACATAAACCAAAATTTGCACGAACCCCAAAAACTCCGCCCCAAGCAAAATGTAAAACGCCCCGAGCGCAAGAAACGCAAACGCTAAACTCAACCCGCAATGAACCAAGTTGCGAAAGGAAACCGCCGCCATGGCTGTCACCAACACCAACGCGCTCAAAACAAAATAGGAAAGAAAAAAAAGTGGAGAATTCATCCTTGAGAATAACGATAGACCCGCCCGCTAGGAGCAAATTTTTTTGCAAATGCACTGCCGAAAAGCAGGTAAGGAACCAACAAAAGCGGCGTGCATACCACCCACCCCAAAAAACCTCCCCCGCTGTAATGCCAAACCGCCGCCGCTACCACAACCACAAAACTCATGGGAATCAAAAATTTCCACGCAAACTCCATCAACTGGTCGATCCGAACCCGCGGAACCGTCCCTCGAATCCAAATGGCTAACAATACAAGGGAATAAAGTTTTACAAAAAACCAAATGTATCCGGGAATGAATGCGAGCAATGGCGAAGGGGCATACCACCCGCCTAAAAACAATGTGACCGCCAACCCGCTGATGGCAAACAAACCGACATATTCGGCAATGAAAAAAGTGGCGTATTTGAAACCCGAATATTCGGTCAAATGCCCCGCGACCAACTCGGATTCGCCTTCGGGCAAATCGAACGGACTCCTGTTAGACTCCGCTTGGGCCGCAATGAAAAACAACAAAAACCCGGCAAATCCCCACGGCGTGAAAACGAACCAAGCGGGAACAATCCCCGCCCAATACCCCGCCTGCGTCTCAACAATTTTTTCGGGGGAAAGCGACCCAGCCAGCATCACGACGGCAACCGCCGAAACAATCAGCGGCAACTCGTAACTGATCATCTGCGCGATAGCCCGCATCGCCCCGAGCAAAGAATACTTGTTGGTGCTCCCCCACCCCGCCATGAAAACCGCAACTTCCGTCGTCGCCCCCATCGCAAAAAAGAAAAGGATTCCGACGCTCAACTCCATAGGAACCAACCCTGGCCCGTAAGGCAAAATGGCGAGAACCAACAATGCGGGAACTAGCATCACAACCGGGGCAAAGAAATGAACGACCCGGTCTGCCCCCGCAGGAACGATGTCTTCTTTGACTAACATTTTGACCCCGTCGGCAACGGGTTGCAACAACCCGCAAGGCCCTACCCGATTTGGCCCGTAACGGTTCTGGATTCGCGCCAACACCTTGCGCTCAACCACCGATGTCAACGCGAAAAGACTCAAAAAGACTCCGATCAAAACCCCGATCACGATCAAGGCGGAAAGAATCCCCAGAAGAATCGGCGGCACGGGAACAAAAGACGCGATATACGCCAAAAAACCGTTTAACAAAATAGCGGGCGCACGGTCCAAATCCGCAAGCGCGGCATACAGGAAACACCCCTCCCCAAGGAATCCGGGCTTGAGCCACTCCATCAAAAATAACAAAACGGCCACCCCGACCAACGCCCCGAAAACCCCCGCCGCACCAGCAAGACCAAGCGTCAACCACGGACGCCTCGCCGGAAAATTCAACGGCTTCGCCTCGCGCTTCCCGCCCGGTCGCACCACCCTGCGACCTTCCCGCAAATCTGGGTAAATCGATTTATCCTCCAACATTGGCTGCTGCTTTCTTTTTGCTGGCTTCTTCTTTTTTCTTCCGGTCTGCCTCCAAACGGGCATCGACTTCCGCCGCCTCTACGGGCTTGATTTTCTTGTAATACTCGTTGGGCTTGGCGAGTTCTCGCTTGGTCAAAACAAGGGCATCAAACCGCGTAATCGCCGCATATTCATACGCGCTATCCATCTTGATTGCGTCAAACGGACACACCTCAACACAAATCTGGCAACTCATGCAGGTGCTTATGTCGATGTCAAAAACCTCGGGATGCTTGAACGGTTTGCCTTTTTCGTCCTTTGCGGTCACGATGCGGATGCACTTGGGCGGACACTCTTTTTCGCAAGTCTTGCAGGAAGTGCAACGCAAATTGGCTTCGGCATTGTCCCCGTCAAATACCAAAAACGGAAAATTGCGGCTATTCTCGGGCAACTGCATTTTGGCTTCAGGATACTCAACGGTGATCAGACGGTCGGAATCGAAGTAACTCCGCACCCAGTTTTTCCCCGTCACCACCATCCCTTTCAGAATGCCTAAACCTAAAAACGCCACGCCTTTCATCGATCGACCTCCCCCAAAACTATGTCTATGCTGCCGAGCACAATCATCAAATCGGCGAGCTTGAGCCCCACGCACATTTCTTCGAGCAAGGTCAAGTTGATCAGGCTGGGCGGACGAACCCGGTAACGATACGGCGATGGTCCCTTGTCGCTGATGATATAAAAACCAAGCTCTCCCTTGGGTGCTTCGAGCCTAGCATAGGCCTCGCCGACGGGCGGACGCATATTACGGATTTTTACCTTCGGGTTCATCACTTCCCCGCCGGGCAACCCTCCCAACGCTTGCTCCAAAATCTTTATGGATTCCCGCATTTCCAAAAAACGAATCATCAACCGATCGTAAGTATCCCCATGATCCCCGAGAGGCACCTGGAAGGAAAATCGGTCGTAAATTCCGTAAGAATCAACTTTTCGTATATCGTAATCAACGCCAGATGCCCGCAAACCGGGACCGCTCATCGCCCCTGCAATCGCCCGTTCCCCTGAAAGAATCCCGACCCCCTGCGCCCTAGAAACCAAAATCTCGTTCCCGACGAGCAGTTGCTCCATCTCGTCGAGGAATGCCGGATAGTTGGCGACCACTTTTTTTGCCTGCACGACCCACCCCTCGGGCAAATCGCAACGACACCCGCCAAAACGGAAATAGTTGCACATCATCCGCGCTCCGGTAAGAGCTTCAAACAAATCCAAAACTTCATCGCGCTCTTTGAACGCATACATGAGCACACTCCCCCACGCCCCCATGTCGCCAAGCAAAAACCCCAAAAACGCAGTGTGGTTTTGCAACCGCGTGAGTTCTGCTAAAATGACACGCAGGTATTCAGCTCTTTCGGGTACTTCGATCCCCGCGAGTTTTTCGACCGCCATGCAATACGCCCAGTTGTTCGTCAAAGAGGAAAAATAATCGAGCCGGTCGGTGTAAGGGATGGATGCCAAATAACTGATGGACTCGGCGATTTTTTCGTGGTTCCTGTGCAAATAACCAAAAACGGGTTGCAGTTTGACCACCGTTTCGCCGTCTAATACCGCATTCATGCGGAACACACCGTGCGTAGAAGGATGCTGCGGTCCAAGGGAAACTTCCAGCAACTCCCGTTTTTCGTCGTCTCCAACCAGTAAACCGCTCATTTTCCTCCCTCCTCTCCAAAATAAGAATCGTCATCGGGAATGTAGTCTTTCCGCATCGGATGCCCTTCAAATTCGTCCCAAAGCAACAACCGGCGCAGGTCGAGATGCCCGATAAAACGGATGCCGTAAAGATCAAAAACCTCCCGTTCTTGAAAATCGGCAGATTTCCAGATCGGTGTCAAAGAAGGAATTGCAACATTTTCAACCCGGTCTGCTGTGCGGCAACGCAGGACGAGCGGTCCTTGCTTGCGGGCGACGGAATACAGGTGATAAACCGCTTCCAAATACCCGCCCTCTTTCTTTTCGATTTCCTTCTCGACCTTCTTGATTTCCCCGTCCACTTCTTCCTCGACTACGACCTTTTCTTTGACCGCCTTTTCTGGCCAATCCACCCCGGTGACATTGGAACAAAAATCAAACTGGAGTTCTTCGTTGTCCCGCAAAAACTGGGCGAGAGCCAAAATTGCTTGCGGCGTTGCGAGCAAAGAAGATTGCGCGGGCACGGCAGGATTCGGAAGCACCTGGACCTCCGCCCCTGGAATCGGCGCAACAACTGCCACCGCCATTTCCTGAATTTTTTCGATGGAAATCATAGGCCTCCTTTTTGATCCCCCGCTTTTTCGCCAGAACCCGCTTCCGTCTCGTTGACCGGCGGAAGCCAAACCCCTTGATTATACTGCGGTTCCAAGCCGTTTTTTCCATAAGCGGGAACGGCAAATTCGCCCGCCACTGCCGCATCGGCGTGCCTCGCGCGGTGCGGGCCAACCAGCTTTTGCCCCGCTATTTTTTCCTGCAATTTCATCAACCCATCGAGCAACGCTTCGGGCCGGGGAGGACACCCAGGAATGAAAACATCGACGGGAATGTAACGGTCGATGCCTTTGAGAACATTGTATCCGTCACGGAAGGGACCTCCGGAAATCGCGCACGCCCCCATCGCGATCACATACTTGGGTTCGGGCATCTGGTTGTAAAGGCGAACAACCATCGGTGCCATCTTTTTCGTCACAGTCCCCGCGACGATCATGAGGTCGGCCTGCCGCGGCGAAGGTCGGAAAACTTCGGCTCCAAACCGCGCCATGTCGTGCCGCGCCATCGTCGCCGCAATCATTTCGATCGCGCAACATGCCAACCCGAACTGCAACGGCCACAAGGAGTTACTACGCCCCCAGTTGTAAATCGCCTCGAGGGAAGTCACATGGACTCCCTGCCCCGCCAACTGCGCCCGAAGCTCTCTCTCCTCGCGCTCTTCGTGATCGGTCATTTCCATGTCAGCACTCCTTTGAGCCATGCCCACGCCAAACCTTCTAACAGCAACAAAACAAAAACGAACGCCGCCAAAACCGCCCCCACCGACAAATGCAAAAACGCTACGGCTACCGGCAACAAAAACGCAGCTTCAACATCGAACACCAAAAAAAGGATGCCGTAAATGTAGTATTGGGAACGAAACTGGATCTGCGCCGTCCCTTCTTCTTCGATCCCGCACTCGTAAGAAGAGTTCTTGTCCCTGCCGGGCTTGGCTGGCGAAAACAACTTCGCAAAAACATACGCCATCCCGATCGGCACGAGCGGAAAAATGATGGCAACCACCACCAAAACCGCCAAAAAAAGATAAGGGGAATTCTCGGTCATTTCTGTCTTCCTTTGCCTGCTAACGCAGTTCGACGACCTCTCGGTCGGGGGAAACGATGTTTTCGGAGATTTGAATGTCGCATGGCACTATCCTGCTCTTGTAAAAAAAGAATCGCTCGATGGCGAGAAGAAAATCGTGCTTTTTGCGCCCCCCGAAAAAATCCCTCTCAAAAACGGCACGACAAACCTCTCGCCTCTTTCACTCTTTGGCTCCGGGAACCGTCAGCGCTTTACCGTTGTCCTTGACACCCAACGACAAAAGAAAGGGCCCCGCCTCCTGGATCCACTCCTGCGGCGACGGATAAGACGCCGCCGCTTCTTCCCCAAAACACGACCGCAACATGTCGGTGGCTATGATTCCTGGATTCAAACTCACCGTCGCCAACCCCTTCGGCATTTCTTGCGCCATCGATGCGCTCAACCCCTCAATCGCCCATTTCGACGCACAATAAACCGCCACCTCGGGCGATGCCGAACGCCCCCAACCGGAACTGAAATTTACAATCACCCCGCTGCCTTTTGCCACCATCGCCGGCAGAAAATGGCGGATCACATTGATGCAGCCTTTGACATTGGTATCAATGACTGGATCGACTTCGCCGGGGGTCAAATCCCACAACTTTTTATTGGGCGCAATCAACGCCGCACAGTTGATGAGCATATCGGGCACCGCCCCGATTTCGAGTTGCCGCATTGCCCACCGGCGCACGAACGCATCGTCGCGGACATCCACTTTTGTGAAAGTGTGCGGCGCCCTGTATTTGTCGTTTAACCCGTTCAATTCCCGTAAGTTGCGAGAACACCCGCAAACCGTGATCCCCTCGGAAACAAAAAAATCAACCAACGCCCGCCCCAATCCCTTGGAAACTCCCGTCACAACCACTCTATTGATAGCTTTCTTCATGCGCCCCCTCTCTTAACGGGTTTCTCGAACAACTCAACCTAAAAACCTCACCCCGAAAATTTCCCCTCCCCCTTTCAGCTTTCAGGTTTCAAGTTTCAGCTTTTCAAGTTCTTCCGTTGTCTCCGCCAGATCTGGTTCAAACACTTCCCGGTTTCGCTCTCCTTGCACGCGCTCACTTCTTCCGGGGTTCCTGCCACCACAATCTTCCCGCCCAACTCTCCCGCCCCCGGCCCAATGTCAATCACCCAATCCGCCTCTGCAATCAAATCCAAATGATGCTCGATCACCACGACCGTTCCGCCCTCGTCCACCAACCGGTGCAACACATCGACCAACCGCGCCACATCGGCGGCATGCAACCCGATCGTCGGCTCCTCCAAAACATAAAGCGTGGACTTCCCCGCCCGCCCTTTCCTCACCACCGTTTCTTTCAACGATGCCCTCGATGCCAGTTCCGCGACGAGCTTGATCCTCTGCGCCTCCCCGCCGCTCAAAGTCGGGCTCGGTTGCCCCAGCTTCAAATATCCCAACCCCGTCTCGTCCATAAGCTGCAACCCGCGTGCCACCTTCGGAACGGCATCGAAAAACGCGGCAGCCTCCGCTATCGTCATCCCCATCACATCCCCAATCGATTTTCCGCCGTAAAGAACCTCTTGCGTCTGACGGGAAAAACGGCTCCCCCCGCAGCTCTCGCACGGCATGTAGCTGGGCGGCAAAAAACTCATTTCCATCTTGATCACCCCCTGCCCGAGACACGCCTCGCACCGCCCGCCTTCCGTATTGAACGAAAAACGCCCCGCCGGATACCCCCGCATTTTTGACTCGGGCAACCCGGCGTAAAGCTTGCGTATCTCGTCGAAAACTTTAACATAAGTCCCTGGAGTAGAACGGGATGTCTTCCCGATCGGCGTCTGGTCAACCTCGGTCAAAAAACCGATCTCCCCGGCCCCTTCCAAACTCTTCCACTCCCCTCCCCACTTGCTTTTCTCCTTCCCCTTCTCCCGCATCGCATCTCGCAACGCCGGCAAAAACACCCCCCGCACGAGCGTGCTTTTCCCAGACCCCGAAACCCCGGTCACAACGCTCAAACACCCGATGGGAAAATCGGCATCCACGCAACGCAAATTGTGCTTTTCCGCCCCTTTGAGCCGCAACCATTTTGCCCCCGCAACATCCCTCCGGCTACCCCGCACAGGATGGCGCATCGGCTCGCGCAAATACTTCCCCGTCAAGGAAATCGGCGAGCGTTTGACATCTTCGATCGTCCCGTTAACCAGCACTTCGCCCCCACAAAAACCCGCCCCTGGCCCCAGATCGATGATCCGCGTCGCCCACCTCATCGTGTCTTCATCGTGCTCCACGATCAACAGCGAATTCCCTTTTTTCGCCAACGCTTCCAACGATTCTAACAACCTCTCGTTGTCTCGCTGGTGCAACCCGATGGTCGGTTCGTCGAGCACATACAAAACCCCGCACAAATTGGAACCCAACTGCGCCGCCAAACGGATGCGCTGCGATTCTCCTCCGCTCAATGTTTTTGCCGCCCGCCCGAGCGAAAGATAATCTAACCCCACCTCGACCAAAAACTTCAACCGCTGCGCAATCTCGGGAATCAAATCCCGGGCGATCTCGGCATCTTGCCCCGTAAATTTGATTTTCTTTACCCATTCCAAACTTTGCCTCGCACTCTTGGCGACGATTTCCCCGATGGTCTGCCCATGCAACTGCACGGCGGACGCGATGGGGTTGAGACGCGAACCCTCGCAAATCGGGCAAGGGAACGCCTCCCCTTTTTCTAGCCCTTCATAGAGCTTCTCTTCTGCCAAATCGGCCTCCAGCGGCGAATCAAAATCTCGCTTCAACGCGCTCTTCCACACTTCGCCAAACCCCCTGCAATGCCCGCACCAACCATGCGGCGAATGATACGAAAACAACCTCGGCTCAAGCTCCTCAAAAGCGACCCCGCAGGCAGGACAGTTCATCTCCGTGCTCAAAAGATAAAACTTCCCTCTCGCATCTTGCAACCGGCAAGCGCCTTTCCCGATCGCTACGGCGCGCCGCAATACTTCCTCCAAATCATCGCCTTTACCCACATCGCCCAATAACACATCGATCGTGTGCTCTTTGAATCGCTCGAGCTTGGTAAAACTCCCCACCGAAATCAACGCCCCATCCACGAGCAAATGGCGGAACCCTTGCTTTTCCGCCCACCGGGCAACTTCCGTGTGAAAACCTTTCCTCCCTTTGACCACCGGGGCAAACACGCGGATCCCCCCTTTTGCCAAAAGTTTTTCCGCCCTCGCCAACACGGCGGAAAGCGTGTTTTTTTGGACTTCGACCCCGCAGTCGGGGCAGTGCTGGACCCCCAGCTTGGCAAACAGCAACCGCAAAAAATGATAGACTTCGGTCACGGTCGCTACCGTAGATTTCCCGCCTCCCCGCGTCACCCTCTGCTCGATGGCTACCGTGGGCGGCAACCCTTCGATCTTGTCCACTTCCGGCTTTTCGAGCTGGTCGATGAACTGCCGCGCATACGGCGACATGCTGTCGAGAAACCGCCTCTGCCCCTCCGCAAAAACGAGGTCGAACGCGAGCGTCGATTTCCCGGACCCGCTCAACCCTGTCACCACAACAATCTCATCCCGAGGAATTTGCAGCGATATGTTTTTTAAGTTATGCTCTCTGGCCCCGGCGATTTCGATTCCGGCCAGCTTGCTTTTACCGCCCTCTTTTGCCACCGGCCACTCCGCCGCCACCGCGCCACCACGAAGGACCTCGCGCAAAAATCGCCCCGTGTGCGAACCCTCGCACCTGGCAACTTCTTCGGGCGTCCCCTCCGCGACGATCTTGCCCCCCAGGTCTCCGGCTTCGGGTCCGAGATCAATCAGGTAATCCGCAGACTTGATCACTTCCAAATTGTGCTCGACGACGATGATGCTATATCCCTCGTCCACCAACCGCCGAAACACCCCCAACAACAACCGCACATCGTCGAAATGCAACCCCGTCGTCGGCTCGTCAAAAATCAAAAGTGCCCCGGTCTTTTCCAGTTTCTGGTCGAGCAGCCTGCGCACCAGCTTGAGCCTCTGGGATTCTCCGCCGCTCAAGGTGTTCACGGGTTGACCTAGACGCAAATAATCGAGCCCGACTTCTGCCAACAAGCGCAACGGCCCGGTGATTTCTTTCCTTTTCTCTTTCCCTTCAAAAAATAGAACCGCCTCGGCAGCAGTCATTTCTAAAACCTCATCGACGCTTTTTCCCCCCACCCGCACATCGAGCAACCTCTTGCGGTAACGCTTGCCCTCGCACTCCGGGCACCGCAAAAACAAATCGCTCAAAAATTGCATTTCCACTTTCTCGAACCCTAGCCCCTGGCACCTCTCGCACCGCCCATTCCCGGAATTGAAAGAAAAACTGGACGCGGTGAAACCCGCCGAAACCGCCCCCTCCGATGCGCCGAACATCGCCCGGATTTCGTCGAACACCCCCAGGTAAACCGCGGGCGTGGAACGGGGCGTTTTGGACAGCGGCGACTGGTCCACCATCACCGCCTCTTCGATCTCCAACGGGCAATCCACTTCCCTGCAATACCCCGGTGCCTCTTCTTCCGAAAGGGGATTCAAATCGAGGTTCCGGTAGAGGACCCCGTTCACTAAAGAACTTTTCCCAGAACCGGAAACCCCTGTGACACAACAGAATACTCCCGTGGGAAAACGGACATCCAGCCGCTTCAAGTTGTGGTGGTTCACCCCTTTCAGCCCGATGAACCCCGTCGGCTTCTTCCTTTTTTTTGGCACGGGAATGGACTTCTTCCCGAAAAGGTAATCGGCGGTCAACGACCCCTCGCACGAACGGATTCCCGCAGCCTCCCCGGAATAAACAAGGTTCCCGCCTAGCACCCCTCTCCCCGGCCCGATGTCCACCAAATGATCGGCACTGCGGATGATCGCCTCTTCGTGCTCGACAACAATCAAAGTGTTGCCTTTGTCCCTCAACCCTTCCATCACCCCGATCAACTGCCCCACATCCCGCGGATGCAAACCCACGCTCGGCTCGTCCATCACAAAAAGCGTGTTGACCAGCGATGCGCCAAGACAGGAGGTCAAATTCACTCTCTCCATCTCGCCCCCAGATAACGAACGCGACGGGCGGTCCAGCGTCAGATACCCGAGTCCGACCTGGTTCAAGTAGTTCAACCTCTTGCAGATCTGCTCGCGCAACATCGTGCAACTCGCATCGCCGAGCGGCATTTTCATCCCCTCGATGACCCCTTCCAATTCCCGCACGGGCATCGCCGCCAATTCGGGCAATGTCGCTTTTTTCCCTCCCGGAATTTGAAAGCGGTATGCCGTGGTGTCTGGGCAATACCTCCCCCCGCCGCACGCCGGACACAGGCGGTAAGCCCGGTAACGGCTCAAAAGAACCCGCACATGCATTTTGTAAGTCCGGCTTTCCAACCACTCGAAATATCCCTTCACCCCATACCAGTCGCCGTCTTCCCACGCCTTCTGCGAATCCTTCCCCTCCCCGTCGAGCACAAACTTTTGCTCGTCTTCGGGTAACTCGTTGAACGGCAGATCGATATCGATCCCCCTCTTGCCGCAATGCCGCAGCAAATCTTGCTGGCACTCGGCGGAAAACCCGCTCTGAAAAGGCCTTACCAACCCTTCGGCAATGCTCGCCCCCCGGTCGGGTATCACTTTCTGGTAGTCGATCCCGATCGTCCTCCCAAAACCCCGGCACTCCGGACACGCCCCTTGCGGGTTGTTGAAACTAAAAAGCGCTGGGGTCGGCGGCCTCATGTCGCGGTCGCAATGCGCACAATGCCACCCCGTGGAAAATGGCTGTCGCAGCCCGCTACTCTCACCGATAACCGCCACCTTGCCTTGCCCGAACCGCAACGCCGTTTCTACAGCTTCGACCAAGCGCTTCTCTTTCTCTCTCCCCTCTCCTCCTCCCCCCACCCGGTCTTGCAGCACCTCGATCCTTTCGGGCAAAACCGCCGGCACACTCTCGGCATCTGTCCGCACCACTTCGCCCCCAACCAAAATCCGCAGATACCCTTGCGAGTTCAAAAACGAAAAAAAATCCCGCACCTTGGCCGCCCCCCGGATCGCCCCCTTGCCCGCCACAAAAGGGAAAACCACCGATACCCCCTCGCCAGAAAACTGCGCAAGCATCTTTGCAACAATGGTTTCCGCCGTCTCCGGAGAAACGCCCTGCCCGCAGCTAGGGCAAAATCCTTCCGCTATTTTCGGAAGCAACGCCTTCAAATAATCGTTGATTTCCGTAATCGTCCCAACCGTGGAACGCGTGCTTTTTACATGGTTGCTCTGCTCGATCGCGATCGATGGAGGAATCCCGTCGATACCGTCCACGCGCGGCTTGTCCATCCGCTCCAAAAACTGGCGGGTGTAAGGACTGAAGGTCTCCACATACCTTCTCTGCCCCTCGGCATACACCGTGTCAAATGCAAAACTCGACTTTCCGCTCCCGCTGGGTCCCGTCACCACAATGAGCTTGCCCAACGGCAACTCGACATCAAACCCGGCAAGATTATTCTGCCGCGCTCCGCTCACCGAAATGCTGTCTTTGACGACTCCCGAAGGAGTTTCGGGCTGACTGCCAAATACCGTTTCCTTAAGCATTTTTCAAATTGCAAACAAAGCAGGGAAAACCAGCGAGTTTAACGCTATAACCCCCTGCCTACCAATTACTTCTGTTTTTTTATCCGCGCTCATCTACGACATCTGAAGTTCTTTTTTTTTCGTTGAGGAACCAGATAAACCAGCCGAAGAGACCCCAAAAAAATGCAAACGAAAAGCCACGCTGGCGGTATCAAGAAAACGGGCGGATTGCGTCAAGCCATCGAAACGACTCCCCAAAGGCCACTCTAAAAAAACGAACTTCCTGCCAGCAATCCTGCCAGCAGGAAGAAAGTCTTCTAAAATATCGCCACCTCGCAAACGAGATCGCTTTTTACTTCTTGCCGCTTTTCTTGGCGGGCGCAGCAACGGGCTTGGCCGCCACTTTCGCAACTGGTTTAGCTGCCGGCTTCGCAACCTCTTTCGCC
>DYNR01000003.1:20065-25336 GCA_020720945.1 Chthoniobacter flavus
CATCTTCTTTCTTCATCGCCCCCGTGCGCTTGAGCACCTGCTCTTTCATGGCCTTGCCTGACTTGAACTTCACCATCGCACGCGCAGGAATCTGCACATCCTTCGTTGGCTCGTTGGGGTTTCTACCGATACGGGGTTTGGTCAACCGCACCTCGAAGACCCCGAAATTCCTGAGCTCGACATCACTGCCAGACGCAAGCGCCTCAGTAATGTAATTCAGCGTCTTTTGAACAATTTCAAAAACGCCGCTCTGGGTTATTCCGGTCTCTTCGCTGATACGAACCACTAATTCTCTTTTGGTTAAGTTTGGCATAGGGAAAAAAGCTTCGCCGATTCATAGCGGATTTTTGGATTCCTGCAACCAAGAAATCACTTTTTTTATTTTTCCGTCTCCAAGGGCGGTTCTCGCACATTTCAAAAAACGGAAAAACCAAGAAAAAATAATTCGTAACCCTATGGTAATAAACGAAATACAAAACATAAAAAAATCGCTCCCCTATCGCGTTCCCGCTTTTCTTGCATTGCAAAAAAAAATCCTTAGCATCTGCTCCCGTCGCGCAGCCGCCCGAATCGGCTGGCAAAAAACGAAAACTTTCCTGCTCCAACGGGACCAAACAGGGACACCATCCACACATCATGCTCACTATCAACAAGTTAAAAAAATCAACGGGCACCGCTCTCCCCCGCACCCGCTTTTCTTTCCTCTTCTTTCTCTTCCTTTTCGCCGCTTTCTCTCCCGCCTTTTCCCAAGAGTTTCGCGGTGCCTGGGTGGCCTCGGTCTGGAACCTGAACTTCCCGAGCAAAACGGGACTCTCCCAAGAATCCCAAAAACAGGAAATCGTTTCGCTCCTCGAAACCGCCCGCCGCACACGCATCAACAACCTCTTCGTCCAAGTCCGCCCGGAAAGCTGCGCCCTCTACCCCTCGTCTCTCGAGCCCTGGAGCCGCTACTTGACAGGCTCCCAAGGCTCCTCCCCCGGCTACGACCCCCTCGCGTTTTTCATCGCGGAAGGAAAAAAACGCGGCATCGCTATCCACGCTTGGCTCAACCCCTTCCGCGCCGCGGTCAACGCTTCCCAACCCCGCCACCCCTCCCATATCTCAAACCGCTTTCCCGAACACGCCAAACGCTACGGCAACTTGCTGTGGATGGACCCCGGTGCCCCGTCCGTCCAACGCCATGTCGTCGCTGTCGCCCAAGACCTCGCCCGCCGCTACGACCTCGCGGGCATCCACCTCGACGATTATTTTTACCCCTACCCAGAATCTTCGAACAACCGCGATTTCCCCGACTCCGATTCCTACTCGGCTTACACAAAAAACGGTGGCCCGCTTTCCCGCGCCGATTGGCGCCGGGACAATGTCAACTCCCTCGTCCGCGATATCCACCGCGCGGTAAAAGCGGAAAAACCTTCTATCTTGTTCGGTATCAGCCCTTTCGGAATCTACACGAAAGGCAGCCCGAGCGATGTCAAAGCGGGCTTGGACCAGTTGAACGAGCTCTATTCGGACCCCCTCAAATGGATGCGCGAAGGATGGGTGGACTACCTCGCCCCCCAGCTCTACTGGAAAGAAGGCGGCCCGCAGTCGTTCTCTTCTCTGCTCCGCTGGTGGCGCGACCCTTCGGTCAACCCCCGCGGCATCCCGATTTTTCCAGGCATCGCCATCGACCGCATGGAAGGTTCCCACAAATGGCCGCTTTCTGAAATCGCCACCCAACTCCGCATCGAACAATCCATCCCCCCACGACGCCCCGGCGGCTTCATCCTCTACAACATGGCGCAACTCTCAAAAAACACGAAAGGCATCGACCAGCTCCTCGCCAAATAAACCCGACCTCCCCCGATTCATCCCTCGCTCTCTTCCTGGCTTTTGAACCGCTCCTATCTCCCGCGCGACCAACGCTCTGCACCGACGCTAGCAGCACTCCTCGCTCTCTTTCCCAGCAAAAAAGAAGCGAGGCTGCTCTCCGTTTTTTTTCTCCTCATCCTTTTGTTTTGGGCCGCTACCAAACGGGACGACTTCTTCGCTCCCCCACAACAAAACACGCACCTCCCTCTTTCCGATGAATCCAAATAAACCCAGCACTTACGAAAAAATTTCCGCTACTTCGAAACACTCCGACCTCTTCCCCCCCGACGCCTATAGCTTTCTGCACGACGCCTTGGAACTCGCCCTCAAATCGCAAAAAAAAACCGCCCGCGACTCCTTCTCGCACATCTCCGCCCACGACCTCCTAGACGCTTTCCGCCGTCTCGCCATCAAGGAGTTCGGCCCCATGGCTCTCACCGTTTTCGATTACTGGAATGTCCGCTCCTGCGAGGATGTCGGCAAAATGGTCTTTGACCTCGCCGAAAAAGGGATCTTCACCGTGACGGAAAACGATACCCTCGAATCCTTCCAAAACGCCTACCAATTCGAAGAAGCTTTCGCCGCACCCTTCCGGCCAAAAAACTTTTTTTGAGCATTTTCCATCTCTCACCTGTCCCACCACCCAATGAAACTTTTTTCTCTTGCTTTTGCCCCAAAACTGACGGATACATCACTCATTTAGCAGTCCCACCACCCAATGAAACTTTTTTCTCTTGCTTTCCTTCTCGCTTTCTATTCTCTTACCTCCCCTGCCTTACCTGCGCCTACCCCGCAACCGGAAAAACAAACAAAAAAAACAGCAAAAAATTCTCCCGCTCCTCAAAAAAAAATGAAAACCCTTTCGCTCCCTCCGTCTTCCGCTTCGGTCCACCACTTTCCAAATGGTCTTACCGCAATCATTGAAGTGGACCGCAATGCCCCTGTCGCCAGCGTCCAGGCATGGTGCGCGACCGGTAGCATCCACGAGGACCGCTGGCTGGGTGCCGGGCTTTCCCACATCCTCGAACACATGCTTTTCAAGGGAACCACTTCTCGCAAAGGCGGCGAAATCGCCAAAACCGTCCAAGACCAAGGCGGCTACATCAACGCTTACACCTCGTTTGATCGGACTGTTTTCTATATCGATGTCCCTAGCTCGGGCGCGATGGAAGCTTTGGATATCCTCTGCGACGCAATGACAAACTCGACTCTCCCGGAAGAAGAATACGCCAAAGAACAGGAAGTCATCCGCCGCGAGTTCGCCATGGGCTTCGATGACCCCGGCAGACAAGGCATCCAACTCCTCCTAAAAACCCTCTACCCCTCTGCCCCCTACGGCATCCCCGTCATCGGACACCTCGATGTTTACAACTCGCTGACCCGCCAGGATGTCCTCGATTACTACCACTCCCGCTACACCCCGGCGAACCTCACTTTCATCATCGTCGGTGATGTGGACGAAAAAGCCGTCCTCGCCCAACTCGAAAAAGCTTTCGCCTCTTCGCCCCGCAAAAAAAATCCTCCCATCCTCGTCCCCGAAGAACCTTCCCAACTCGCCCGCCGCGACGCGCACGAAGAGTTCCCGACCGAACTCAGCAGGCTCTACATGGCTTGGAGAGTCCCCGGCATGGATGACCCCGACGCCCCCGCTCTCTCCGTCCTCGCCTCCATCCTCGGCGAAGGCAGAAGCAGCATCCTCAATCAAGAAATCAGGGAAAAGAAAAATCTCGCCCACTCCATCTCTGCCGCCCTTTACCCGACCCGCAACGAATCCGTCTTCTTCGTCGCCGCCGTTTGCGACCCAAAAAACCGCACCGCCGTCGAAAAAGAAACCCTCGCATCCATCGAAAAAATTAAAAAGGACGGGGTCTCCGCTTCCCAAGTAGAAAAAACCAGAAAAATCCTCCTCGCCGACCTCCTTTCTTCCCGCACCACCATGAGCGGCAAAGCCTCCGTCATCGGCTCAAACTGGATGCAAGACCACAGCCTAGACCTCGGACGCGATTTCCTCGATGCGGTTGCTTCCACCACCCCCGCTCAAGTCCAGGCCGTCGCCGCCCGCTACCTCAAAGACACAAAACTCACCTCGACTTCCCTCAACCCCATCGGCTCTTTAGCAAAAACGGAAGACTCCGAAAACGCTTCGCAAAAATCGCCAATCCAAAAACTCACCCTTCCCAACGGTCTCACAATTTTAGTCCGCGAAGACAAACGCCTCCCCCTAGTCTCCCTCTCCGCCGCCTTCCGCGCCGGCGCACTCGAAGAACCCGAAAACCTCCGCGGCATCACCTCCCTGATGAGCAAACTCCTCATCAAAGGAACCGCTTCCCGCACGGCGGAACAAATCGCAGAAACCTTGGAAAACGAGGGCGGTTCCATCCACCAAACGGGAGGGAATAACTCGTTCATCGTTTCCGTCGATGTCATGAGCCAAGACCTCCCGACAGGCTTCGAACTCCTCGCCGATGTCCTCCAAAACCCGAGCTTCCCCGAAAAAGAAATCGAGCTGGAAAGGACCTCCCAACTCGCGGGCATCAAAGCCCAAGAAGACAGCATCATCGCCGTCGCCCTCAACCTCCTCCGAGAAAAAATGTTCGGTGCCCACCCCTATGCCACCCCCTCGATTGGAACCGAAAAAACCGTTTCGCAAATCACCAAAAACGACCTCGCCGCCTTCCACAAAAAACTCGCCGCAGGCAACAACGGCGTCGTTTCGATCTTCGGAGATGTCGATGCAAAAACCGTTTTCTCCTTGGCGGAAAAATACTTATCTCCCCTGCCCTCCGGCGAACAAGCCACAAAAAACCCGCCTTCCCCCTCCCCCCTCACCGCAAGCACCTTTGCGGAAAAAGAGATAGACAAACAGCAAGCCGTCCTCCTCGTCGCCTACCAAGGCACCGACATTCTCTCGCCAGATGCCGTAGCTCTCGATGTCATTTCCAGCGCATCAAACGACCTCGGTTCGCGCTTTTTCGACCGCATCCGCGAAGAAATGGGGTTGGCCTACTTCATCGGCGCGACCAAATTCAACGGTTTCGTCCCCGGCTATTTCGCCTTCTATGTGGGCACCGACCCCGCAAAAATCGGAGAAGTCAAAACCGTTTTCCACGATGAAATCAACAAGCTCGCATCGCTCGGTCTGACCCCCGAAGAATTCGCGCGCGCCAAGAAAAAACTCGCTGGTTCCATCGCAATCCAAAACCAGTCAAACTCCAGCTACGCCGACACCGCTACCGTCAACGAACTCGTCGGGTTAGGCTACGCGTACTCCGACAACTATCCCGCTTTGCTCGAAGCACTCACATTGGAGCAAGTGAACGAAGTCGCCCGCCGATATTTTTCCGGGCAACCGTGTGTAGAAGCCATAGTCCACCCCCCCGCCACCAAATAATTTTCACTTCGATAAACTTGCCAAGCCCC
>DYNR01000126.1 GCA_020720945.1 Chthoniobacter flavus
AAAAAGGATTTCAGCTTCCCTAAAAAGCCCGCTTTGTAGGAATTTCTCGCTTCCTGTGCCCCCGCCGCCTGCCCGCTCGCCATTTTCGTTTCGTTGCTGACAGCGCGTTGTGCGAGAAGTTCGCTCAGCGCTTCCAGCGCCTCGGGGCTTGCCGCTAAAATGGGTGCTAAAGTTTCTTTTTTGACCTCCACCGCCACGCAATCCTCCGTGCAAACTACCGTGGCCGTTCTTTTTTCCCCAGTGAGCATCGAGTTTTCCCCGATGCTGGAATCTGGGCCGAGCGTGGCAACGGAAGTTTGTGCCCCTCCCGTTTCAATGAAAACTTCCGCGTGCCCTTTGACCAAAACAAACATGGGGCCGGCGGGATCGTTTTGACGGATGATTTTTTCGCCGTTTCCGAAACGGACGATGTGGGAATGCACAACAATCATTTCCAGTTGCTCCGAAGACAGCGCAGGGGCAAAAACCGTTTTTTCGATGCAGTGCCGGATCTGTGTGCGGTTTTCCTCCGGCGGAATAGGTGCGGGCAATGCAACTTCGTAATGGAGGGGATACGGAATGGCTATCTTGTTGCGGCGGAGGGAATACCAAAGCGCACAGCGGATGTGGCTGGCCGCCTTGTTGTAAAACGCATGATCGGAAATCCAGTAGTTCAACTGGTAAGTCACGCTCCAGTCCGCAAAATTGGTGAGAAAAACAGACGGGGCGGGTTCACCTACGACCCACGGGCAATCGCGGGCAGCATCAACCAGCACTTTTTGAACGACCGAAGGCGCGGCGTTGTATTCGAGACCGATTTCCAAACTGCACGAGTGAAGAGTTGTCGGATTGCTAAAATTGACGACGGTCTGCTTCGTGATGACGCTGTTGGGAATGTCGATGCAAACTTCCCCGAGCGTGATCAGGCGAGTCGAACGCCAGTTGATCTCTTGGATTTTTGCATGGTATCCATCGACCAAAAGCCAGTCGCCCGCTTTGAACTGCCCTCCGAAATAAATCGCAAACCCGCTAAAAATATTTCCCAGAGTATCCTGCAATGCCAACCCCAAAACAATCCCCGCGATCCCTGCCCCTGCCAAAAGCCCCGGAACCTCTTTCCCATAAACAAATTGCAAAACCAGCAGGGAGGCAGCGATGATGACGGCTATGGAAACGAACTCGCTCAAAAATTTCGGGACTTGCGCCCCTTTTCCCTTCCCCAAATACTGTTCAAAAAAGAAGTGGCGGATAAGACCTACGGCGACGAAAGCCCCAGAAAGAATCGCGGCGGCTTCAAGGTGCTCTTCTCCAGGAAAACGGATTTGCGGCAACAGCGTGGGCAGATAGATGGATGCCAAAAGGCTGAAAATCCGGTAAACCCAAGTCAAAGGAATACCGAGGTGCCGCTTGAAAAGCCTTCCCGCATAGAGCAACAACAGATACAGAAAAAGGGCGCAGGCGAGATAAATGCCGATGTTGCTGGAGGATTCGAGGAATCCGAATCGATCCCCGGCAATGGCAAAAAAAGAAAAAAAGGTTGGAAGGTTCATTGGCTTCTATCGGAGACCGCCGCCCGTGCGAGTCTCCCCGGAGGATTTACGATGGAAGTTCCTCGCCGGAATCGACTTCCGAAGGAGTCTCCCCCAAAACATCGAGAATCGCACCAACGATGGTTTCCTCCGTGTCGAGATCCGCATCATAAAATTCCCCAAGAGGAAACAGTTCGGCAGCATCTTCGGGGACATCACCGTCAAAGATTACCGAAACGCGCTCCTGGCAGCGGACGGGACGCTCCCCGTCCGCCTCATCCCTCCTGGTATTGGTGGAAACCGGTTTTGCTAACACCTTGTTAAAAAACGACTTAATCGAACCAAAAAACGCATTTTTTTCTACGGTCACCCGAATCTTCGGAGCGAGGAAAACGCATTGCGGGGAGTTTCCCGTTTCCCGTTTGATCGAAGGAATCAGTTTCGTCGCCACCCAAACATCGTTCCCCTGCGCCAGCAAAAGCAAAGGGGAAACCGAAGCGAGTTTCTTCAGTTCCTCCAAGAAAAACGAGCAAGCGGAAGGATCGGCAACCGCAAAAGGAAATGCCCCCACCGCATAAATGTCCCCGGTCTGTTCCGCAAAAAGTTTGATGACTCCAGGATGGATCGTCGGCCCGAAGAAAATGGCAACGGTTTTTTCTGGCGCGGGTTCGGACAGGAAGCGGATCGCCGCCCGCTTGGCCGGTTGCGGGTTCGGCACGGCGGCACCCCCTTGCGAAGAAACCGATTTTTCCTGCGGTTTGCCCGTCGTGAGCCTGGTCGCTTCCGCCGCAAGGGATTGCGGCGCTGGAAGTTCTGCAACCAAAATGCTCCCGAATACATCGAGCGGATATTTTTGCAACGGGGCGGCAGCCACAAGTTCCCAACCGGTCGGCCCATGCTGGGCGAAATACTTGCCGAGGTTTTTCGGGACTCCGCCGTTGCTGTCGAGAGGAATGACCCACGCACGGATGTTCCCAGAATCCGGCAACACTTCGACGAAAGCATCCATGATTTCTGGATGGAGGCAAAGGGCGGTTTCCGCCTGCTGGATGATGCGCCGGAAGGGGGCGGCGGAAGGACTGGGCGGCCAATCGGGCGCATGAAGGGAATACCAACAACCGTTGCGGGCGGCAAAACCACTCATGCCTGTGTCTCTGCGCCCCGCCAACTTTTTGTCGCCCAATGCAGTTTCGGGCAACTCGTAAAACAGCTTCCCAGAAAAACCGACCGGCAACGGCAAGGACTTGCTATCCAAACAAAGTGCCCGCCCTGGACCCGCCAACTTACCGAGAGGAATCCCCATCGGGGCAGCACCTTCGCCCTCGCCAAAAAAACTCCCCTGCCACCCCAACCCGTGAAGCCCAAACATCGGTTGACAGATAAAAGTTTGCACCGCGCCGTTCGCCAAGCGGTTCCATTCCTTGCGGACACGGTCGCCGACACGCCCCGCATGAAGGTGGATTTGCTTGAGGGAGGGAGGAACGGATTTCCCGAGTTCCACGAGAAAATGAACCCAATCCGACCACCGTCCGGCGGGAAGAAAAATGTGCGAGATCTGGGCGTTTTCTAACTCTTCTTGGAAAGCACTGCGGGTGGAAAAAATGTTTCCCTTCGGGTGGACTAAAGTCGCATCGGACAAAACACAAACAAGGGTTTCTTCCAAAAACGACGGGGTGCCGAGAGGTGCTGTGGAGAGCAGTCTCGCCTGCGGTTCGAGATTGTAATTTTTGATCGCAAAAAGAATCGAGGAAGTAAAAATCGATTCGCCCAACGCGACGGGTTCGCCTCCGACTTCTGGCAAAAACTTCCACGAGCACGGCGCGGAAAGCTTGCGCGGAGAAGTCTCGGTATCTTGCTGCTCTGCAATTTTACCCCAACTCGCATCGATGACAGTTTTACGGATTTCGACGGACGCAAAAGCATCTTCGGTGGAGGAATCGAGCAACAGGCACTTGATGTTGTGTTTCTCACAAAAGGCATCCAAGTTTTCGGGAATCTCGGAGTCGGTCAAAAGCAAGAAGTTGGACTTGTCGCGAACTAGCGCAAGGAGAGTCAAACTCAACCACGCGCTACGGCTCATGCAAACTAGATACGCCGCTTCATTTTTTTGCTTGGCGTGCCGCAGAAACCGCAGGATTTGATTGCTGTAACGGAAGGCTTCGGCCGCGGAAAGCGCGTTGGTTTCGGCGGGCTGAAAAAGTGCGGGGGAACGGGATGACCGCAAGTGGTCCGAAAGCAAAACGGAAAGATCGGGTTCGCCTTGGAGAACGAAGGGGTCTTGCTGCTCAACGGGACGCTCGATTTCGTCCCGCAAGCGCAAACTGCCTGTCTCTAAAAGTGACGAAACAAAAAACGCGAACTCGTCGATGAGCCAACGGGCGGCGGTGGCATCGAGCACATCGTGGCGGTGGTGGAGTTCGAGGCGCAACCCCCTGCCGGGAGCACCCGGACAACCGCGCAGCGTCACCGGGCAAATGAACGGTTCCTGCCAACGGGCATCGGCCCCGAGCCAGCGGGGGTGCGCCGTGTGTAACTGGTTGACAATGCTGGCGTTCTGCCAAAGGACTTCGCTCAAAGGAATGGGGCGGGTCGGCGGAAATCCCAGCTTTTTTGCAAAGGAAGACACGGTATTTTGCCAATCCAAAAAAACGCAAGCGGATGCTTTTTGCAAAAACTCCAACGAGTCTTGCAGCCATTTTTTGGGGGAATCGGAAGGAGGTTCGGAAAGCCGCAAGGGAACGCGGACTTCCATCCTCCCGAGAACGCCCTCATGCTCGGGTGCAAGCTGCGCGTGGAGATCGACCGATGCCGCGGTCAAACTTTCGCCCCCGACATTCAAACGCGCCAAAAAACCTCCCCACAAAACCGTCAGAAGATCTGGCAAAGACGCATCGTTATCTTTGCTCAACGCATCCCACTCGGGAGAAAAATCAGGCGAGAGATCGATGTGCACGACTCCCCATCGCTGCTCTTTCTGTTCGGCATCGCCCGGATCTGCCAAAAATGCAAAAGGATCGAAAATCGTCTCGGAAAGGTCTTTGAGCGCAGCATCGACGACCGATTGGTCTTCGTGGATGTCCATGGAACCGAACGCGGTAGAAAGCGTCGGCGACGGGGGCGGCACAAAATCAATGTCCGCCCCGTAAAGAGTGAACCACTCGACCAACAGATCCCCCGCAGATTTTTCATCGAAAAGCGAGTGGTGGACAGTCCAAAGAAAATGGCTCGTCCCGTTGGGAAGCTGGAGAATGTGCAGACGCCAGAGAGGGTAAGTGCCGTGCTTGAATTCGTGGACGAGTTCCTGCGCCTGCAACTCTTGCCAACTACGACCAATTTCTTCGGGCGACAGCCCTGTCCAATCGAGTTCAACCCAATTGGGCAGGACGCTGTCGTGCTCGAAAAGACTCTGCGAATTTTGCGAGTAACTGCTGCGCAAAATCGGGTACCTCTGCAACAAAAACTCCCACGCAGCCTTCCACCGGTCGCCGTTCAACGGGCGTCCGAAGCTAATGGAAAGTGTGGCGTTTTCTTTGAGCGGCCACCCTAGGATTTGCTTTTGGGGGGCTGGCAACGGGAATTCTTTAGGCATGGGAGCAAGGGTTGCAGGAAGCGTTTTATCTTTTTGTTTGCGCGGGTGTTACAAAAAAAACAAACCCCGGCGGATCAGAGATTTGCGTCGGTCACTGCCCCTTCGCTGGCCGTGGCGGCGAGACGCGCGAACTTCGCCAAGACCCCCGTGCGATAACGGGGCTTGGGCTGCTTCCACCCCGCCAACCGTGCCGCGATTTCCTTGGCTGGAATGTCGAGAGACAGAGTCTGCCCCACCGCGTCGATGGTGATGGGATCCCCGTTTTTCACGATCGCCAAAGGCCCGCCATCAAACGCTTCTGGAGTGATGTGCCCGACAACAAAACCGTGCGTGCCCCCGGAAAAACGACCGTCGGTAATCAGCGCGACATCCTTGCCGAGACCGATGCCCATGACTGCGCTGGTCGGAGAAAGCATTTCCCTCATCCCCGGCCCGCCGTGCGGTCCTTCGTAGCGGATGACGATGACATCGCCCTTTTTGATTTTCTTCGACAGGATGGCTTGCAGCGCTTTTTCCTCGGTATCAAAAACGCGCGCTTTGCCGGAGAACCGCTCGCCTTCTTTGCCGCTGATTTTTGCGACGGCACCTTTTTCGGCCAAGTTGCCCCGGAGAATAACGAGGTGGCTGCTCTTTTTAATCGGGTCGGAAAGCGGGCGGATGATTTCTTGACCTTTCGGGTAACTCTTTACCTTGGAAAGATTTTTGGCCAAAGTTTGCCCGCTGACCGTCATGCAATCCCCGCGCAAAAGCCCCGCGTTCAAAAGCGTTTTCATCATGGGCAGGATGCCGCCAATTTCCACCAGTTCGGACATGAGGAAACGGCCACTGGGCTTGAGGTCTGCCAAGACGGGAACCTTTTTGCCGATGCGGGAAAAATCGTCGAGGGTAAGCTTGACTCCCGCCGCCCGCGCGATCGCGAGGAGGTGCAAAGTCGCATTCGTTGACCCCCCAAAAGCGATGGCGACCGTGATCGCATTCTCGAAAGCTTCTTTGGTCAAAATGTCCGAAGGCCGGATCCCCCGCTTGAGCATTTCTAAAACGGCTGCGCCCGCCCGGCGGCAATCGTCTTTTTTTGCAGAAGAAACGGCGGTTTGCGCGGAACTGTTGGGAAGGCTCATACCCATGGCTTCGATCGCGGAAGCCATGGTGTTCGCCGTATACATCCCACCGCAAGAACCCGGCCCAGGGATGGCGCACGACTCCACCGCGTGACGCTCCTCCTCCGTGATTTTTCCCGCGGCCTCTGCCCCCACCGCTTCGAACACGCTAACTATGTCTAAGTTCTTGCCGTTGAGGCATCCAGGAAGAATCGTCCCCCCGTAAACAAAAACCGAAGGGCGGTTCATCCTCGCCATTGCAATCAGGCAACCCGGCATATTTTTATCGCATCCGCCGATCCCGACAAAACCGTCAAACCCTTGGCAGCCAACCACTGTCTCAATCGAATCGGCGATAACCTCGCGCGACACCAAGCTATACTTCATCCCCTCGGTTCCCATGCTGATGCCATCGGAAATAGTGATCGTGTTGAAAATCGTAGCTTTTCCCCCCGCCGTGTTGACACCGAGCGCGGCTTCCGATGCCAGCACATCGAGGTGCATATTGCAGGGCGTCAAAGTGCTGAAAGTCGATGCGATACCGATTTGGGATTTCTTAAAATCGGCTTCGCTAAAACCGACGGGATAGAGCATCGCACGGGAAGGCGCGCGGTCTGGGCCATCAAGGACAATAGAAGAATACGGGCGAAGATCAGGTTTCTTTTGCATAGGTAATATCGGGTTCTTGTTTATCGCAGACAGGGCAACGAAGAAAAGCGGATTTTTA
>DYNR01000412.1 GCA_020720945.1 Chthoniobacter flavus
CCGAGGATGTCCTCTGGTCGGTCAAAGACAAAAGTAGGAGAAAGCGCCACAAGGGTTTCTTTGGTGTTGAATCCCCATGTCACCGCTGCGACAGGTATTTTTGCCTTGTGCGCCGCTTCGATGTCCCTGCACTCGTCGCCAAAGAGCAATACTTCTCCATGTGCCCAGCGGTTTCTTTTCAAAATCGAACGAATCTCCCGCGCTTTGCCCAAAAGACGGGAGGACGACTGGATAAAATCAAACACTTCCAAATCGTTCCTCCGCAAAAACGCGGTGACATTTTCTTCGGAATTGGAAGTGAGAATCCCTAAAACAAACCCCCGTTCCTTCAAATCTCGAAGCGTTGCAGGGACTTCTGGAAACGGGAGGATTTCGTCCACCCGCTCCCGCAAAAGCTTCAACGCCCGCGCCGCGATCCTCGGGACGGAAGTCAAAGAAATCCCGAAGTAATCCATGATTTGAAGCGTGCTCATTTTCCGGACCACAGGGAGGTCTTCGTCTTCCACGGGACGAAACGAAAACTCCCGGCTCATCGTGTTGAAAATCCCTATGGCTACGGGAAGAGTGTCGGCCAGCGTCCCGTCGAAATCAAAAATCAAAACTCTTGGCGTTTGCATGAATTTTTTACTCGGCCTCCTGACCTGCCGGAATTTGCATGGTTCCTTTGAAGTGCCCTACCTCCGCCTCCATCCCAAAATTTTCCGCAAACAGTTGCGCCATTTTGCCGATTTCTTCCACCGAAAGCGGCGGTGCCTCGCAGGCTCCCGCAAACTCCGCAAGTTGCTCGGACCCATAAATGTTTGGCAAAACAGAAGCCACGCACGGATCGCGCAAAAGCCACTGGATGGCGGCTTGTGCGAGGGTGCGTCCCCCGACTTCCAAAAAACGGAGTTGCTCGACCTTGCGGACCCCTCGCACGAGCCACGACTTCGGGCGGTGATTCCGGTGGTCTCCCGGCGGAAAAACCGTGCTTTCCGTGTATTTGCCTTCGAGCATCCCGGAGGAATGGGGCACCCGGATAAAAAATTGCGTCGGGCTTCCGCACTCCGCAGAGGCTTTTTGAATCGCCTCGCCCGGATGCTGTTCCAAATAATTGTAAATGTGCTGGAGAATCGCGGGGCGGCGGCGGCGAATCGCCATCACCCCTTCGGCAAGCCAACCAATCGCTGGTCCCAAAGCCACCCCATAAACACGGATTTTTCCCAAATCGCGCAACTCTTCCA
Source organism: Chthoniobacter flavus (assembly GCA_020720945.1). GTDB lineage: Bacteria > Verrucomicrobiota > Verrucomicrobiia > Chthoniobacterales > DYNR01 > DYNR01. Next base: position 1,224 of record DYNR01000412.1, read on the forward strand.
AACACGCCCAAAGCGCATCCTCTTCGACCTGCTCCATCTTGATGTTGTGCAACTGCAACACATCAATCCGGTCTGTTCCGAGCCTCCGCAATGCCGCATCCACCGCCGCGCGAACCGCTTGCGGACGGAAGTCCTGCGGGATTTCCCGCTGCCCCTTGCGCTCCTCGCCATGCGAAACAAAATCGTAACCCACCTTTGTCGCGATCACGACCCCGTCCCGCTCCTGCCCAGGAAACGCCTTCGCCAACAACTCCTCGCTCCGCCCGTTCCCGTAAGTGTCCGCCGCGTCAAAAAGCGTGATCCCCCGGTCGCGTGCTTCGCGCAAAAGAGCCACCGCCTCGTCATCCGAATACGCCTCCCACCATCCCGTCGAAATAGTCCAAAGACCAAACCCGACTTCGCTGCACCGAATATCGGTGCCGGAAATTGTCCGATACTGCATCTCTCGACTTCTAATGCAAGACTCGGTTTTTTGAAAGAGGAATCGTGCGCGCTATTGCTATCATTCGACGCGACGAACAAAAAGCCCCCCCGCCGTTCCCCTCCGCCGCAAGGTTTTTAGGGAATCAGGATTTGCAAATATCCCTCTTCATCCCGCAATGTGGCTGGAGCATCTTGCTCCAGTTTCTTCTCAAA
>DYNR01000127.1:0-4266 GCA_020720945.1 Chthoniobacter flavus
GAACCAGCTCGGGCTGACCCCGCTGCTCTCCGATTTGGGGTTCAACCCGAGCCAGATCGCCACCGCCCAACTGCTCGTCGGCAACCGCCTGTTGCAGTCTCTCCGCTTCGTCCTCCTCCTCCATCCGTAGAAGCAATCGTGCTAGAGTATCCATCGCCAACAATCTTGCAGGTGGCTTTGTCGAGTGCTTGTTTTGAGTCAATTTTCGGTCTTGGTAAGACTCTTGAGAAGAGGTCGGGTTCTCCATACTGTCTTTCTTTTGTTCGTTCTCTCTATTCATAGCTTGCGGTATTTGAAAATAGGCCGAGAATCTCGCTGGATTTTTGGATGTTCCATCGAGTGCGACCATACAACAGACTATCGAGAATTTTTATTTTTGTCAACTTGACTACTCGCTGGTAGAATATAAGCCGTATTTTTTATGCTTGTAGCGTAAATATTTGCTGTTATATCAAATCCATCTTCGAGGATGAATCTGCGTAGCAATTCGTCCGCCTTCATTTTTACCTTATGCGGAGGAAGAACCCCGTCCCCTCTACCTGCAAAATAGGCTTTCGCTTTTTCGGTATCGACGGTTTTTTTCAAATCATCAAATTGGCCGAAATCGTTGATGCTGTTTGCACGGACATACGAGTTCATGATCGTTACAAGCTTTTCCCTGTCGATTCCCAGACAGGAAACAAGGGAATCGATCTTGTGGTTTTTGGCGCTCTCTTGGTAGGTGGTGAGGTGATCGCGGAAGGTGAGGCGGGGGTCGATCTGCCTGTCGCCTCGCTGGATGTCGTGGAGGAAGAGGTCTGCGAGTTTTTGTTGTTCTTGCGAGAGCGAGGAAAAGGATCGGTGTAGCTCGGCCAAGGTCGCTTCTTTTACTAGATTGTCACCTGTTTCTAGGCTTTTCAGGTATTTTTCAAAACGCAAGTTCATGTAATCGGCATCGATCTTTCCGGTGTCGATTTCGGTGATATGGCTCTCGATGTCGAAGGGGATGCTCTCGTTACCCCCACCGCCATTACCGCCGCCGCCCAAAGCAAGCTCTTTGTATCGCTGCAAGAGCGTCTCATATTGATGGTGGCTGATGGCGATCTGGATTTGCGTTTTGGGTGTTTCGCCGAACTCGTAAACCGATTTTTCCCAAGTGAAGCCTTGGATTTCGGCAGCTTTCAGGATGGCGTGGAATTGGTTGAACCGTTTGGCAAAAGCCGCACGCACAGCGAAGTCGTCCGGCAGCTTCATGAAATCCGGGATCCCCGATGCGTTGAAAATGGCAGTGATTTCGGTAAAGCAGACATTCATCCGCTCCAAGTTCATCGGCAAACGATCTGCAAAGAGCCCGATGGGTTTGTCGCCGGAATAGAGCTTTACGGCGGCGGCGACATTGCGTTCCATCGTGTGGGGCTTGCGGTAGTAGCGGATGGTGCCAAAGGGCTTGTCTGGACCGAAAAGGCGGTTGGTGCGAGAAAACGCCTGGATGATGTTTTCAAACTCCAGCAGCTTGTCGAGGTAGAGCGTATTCACCCATTTTGAGTCGAAGCCAGTGAGCATCTGATTCACCACGATCAGCAGATCGAGGCGTTTTTCCGGCTCGGCTTCGATGCGGATGTAGGGTGCTTTGTGGGCGAGGCGGGAGGCGAGGTCTTTTTTGAAATTGGCATGGGTGCCGAGATCGAACTTTTGCCCGTAGGCCGCGTTGTAGTCTTCGAGGATTTCGACGAGGCCGGCCGTTTTGAAAGCCGGATCGCCGCTGCCGCCATCACTGTTGCTTTGGTCGCCGATATGGGGGTCGAAGAGAGCGGTGATTTTTAGCTCCAGGCATTGCGCCTTCATCAGGCGGTAGTAGGCGATCGCTTCGGGGATGCTGCTGGTGGCAAAAATGGCGTGGAATTTACTGTTTTGGCTGAGGGTGATCCAGTTGTCGGCAATGTCGCGGACCACCGCTTCCCGGTGTTCGTCGCATTCGTATTGGGTGGTGGGCAAAAGGTCTTCGATACCAGGCTGATAAATGCCTGAGCTATCTGGGTGTCCCGCCATCGGCACATCGTGCCTGTAACGATTAAAAATTTTCTTTTTTTTCGGGTCGGCAAGGGCTTCCTTTACCGTGCTGGCTTTGGCTTTTTCCAGCGCGATGGCTTCCCGCAGGTCGCGGTCGCGGTAGGTCAGCACTTGGTAGGGATCGAAGCCGAGGACATTTTTATCGCGGATGCCGTCGGCGATGCTGTAGCGGTGCAATTCATTGCCGAAGACATCGGTGGTGGTGGTGTCGTTGCGGACATTCTCCTGCTGGATGGGCGTGCCGCTGAAGCCGAAGAAGACCGCGCCGGAAAAGCTCTTTTTGATGGCAATGAGCATATCGCCGAAGGTGGAGCGGTGGCATTCATCGACGATGAACACGATGCGTTTGGCTCGCATCTTTTCCAGATCGTGGGCTTTCAGGCCCTCCTCCTCGTCCTTGATGCGGCTCATCTTTTGGATGGAGGTCACGATCAGTGTATCGGCGGGGTCGGTGCTTTTCAGTTTTTTGGCGAGCACGCCCGTGTGTTCCGTGGCCTGCACGGAGTTGGTGTCTCCGGCGAAGTCGCGGTAGGCCTGGAGCGTCTGCGTGCCCAGTTCGATGCGGTCGAGCAGGAAGACGACCTTGTCCGCATCCCTGGAGTTGGCGATGAGTTGGGCCGATTTGAAGCTCGTCATCGTTTTGCCCGAGCCGGTGGTGTGCCAGATGTAGCCGCCCAAGCGCATGGATCGGTTCGGGTTTTTCCAATTGGTTTTCGCCACTTTGTCGGAAATGGCGTGGGCGGCGTAGCACTGGTAGCTGCGCATCACTTTCAGCACGCCGTCCGCTTCATCCGCCACGGTGTAAAAGCCGATGAGCTGATGCGCCATCGGGATCGAAAGCAGGTGGTAGGTGAAGCTCTTCCAGTCGTTGATCGGCTCGTTGTTCCAGTCTGCCCAGTGGAAGGCGTAGTCTTTGTTGAACTTCCCATCCGGTCCTGGATTAGCAAAATAAAGTGCCTCGGCTGGCTCCATCGCCACGAAAATTTGGACGAGCGAAAGCAGGCCGCTAAAAATCCCTTCGGATGAATACTTCTGGATCTGGTTGTAGGCCTGGCTCACCGGCACGCCGCTTTTCTTCAGTTCGATGTGGATGACGGGCATGCCATTGATGAGCAGCAGAAGGTCGCCGCGGCGGTCATTGAGCAGCGGCGCGCCACGCGTGTAGCGCGGTTGCTGGACGATTTGGTAGCGGCTTTGCCCGGCGGCGATCTCTTGGCGGTCGTAGATTTTCAGGCTCACCTCTTTGCCGGAGTGCAGGGTGTCCTCCGGGTTGTCGCGTTTGATGGCAACGGTTTTGCCGTTGATGAAACCGTTGAGCCGGAGCGGGTTGCGCAACGCGGCGACCTGTTCCAGGATTTGCCCCATCTCGCCGTCGGTGAGCGGGACTTCATTGAGCCGATTGATCCCGCGATTGTTTTCGAAAAGGATTTGCTTCCAGTTTGCCAGCAAGTCCGCCTCGGTCGGTTGTTTGATGACGGGTGCGTCGCCCCATCCGCACTGGCGCAACTCGTGGATCACGGCGGCTTCAAATTCCGATTCTTTGGCAAAGGTGGTCATCGGTAATTGGCTCGACGGTTAGACAAACATTTTTTCCAAACAGGCGGATTTGATCTGTTTGAGCTTTTCGAGATGGAGGGTGTGCTGGGAAATCAGCGAGTCGAGCGTGCGGAAGTAGGTGCCGATTTTTTGTTGCTCGGCGGGTTTAGGAAAAAGAATCTGAACTGATTCGAGGTCGCCTTTTCGCACATGGACAACAGTCTTGCCTTGCGCTCTTTTCGCCAGGTCCATCTGGGGCTTCCCGTTCGATAAAGTGAGAGCCAAGAAAACTGAGTCCAGCTCATCGTAAGGTAGGACAATATTCAAATCTCCCCCCAAAAGAATGCCTGCCGTTCGTATTGCAGAAGCTCGGGCTATATCCTCGGCAGTTTCGCCTGATGTAGGGACGATAACTTCTTTCCCGGTGCTTTTAACCGATCCTTTCTTTTCAATCACGAAGGTGTCCACATCGGTGATCTCAGTTTGGTATGCAACATAGAGTCTTCCGTATAGGACGATGGGTGTCCCGCTGGCTGACAAATCACGCTTGGAATACCCTCGCCCCTTCGAGAAAGTCGCAAGCTCTCCCAGCTTCTTTTCCACCCAACCACCCGAGAAGCCTTTGAAGCGGATTTTGGGGGTGGTGGTGCCGGGTTGCGGGAACATCGCTTGGAGCATCGC
>DYNR01000127.1:4366-6883 GCA_020720945.1 Chthoniobacter flavus
CCGTCCAGTTCCTCGATCATGCTTGCCAGTGCGGTTTCGGTTTGGCGGATGTCGCGGGCGGTGTCGGCGTAGGTGATTTGGTATTTTTGCACCAAGGTTTCCAGCTTGTGGATGAGGGAATCCGTCTGTTGGTCGGGCAGGTCGTGGAGGGCATCGCAGAGGGGTTTGATCCACTTGCGTTCGAGCAGGTCGTGCACCTGCGCGTCGTTCAAGTTTTCGATGGTTTTTTTGGTCTTGAGGTGGAGGGCGTCGGTTTCCTTTTTCAGCTCGACCTTGAGGGTTTTTTCTTCGGCGAGCCATTCCGCAAGCTGGACGATCTTTGCCTCGTAAGTTTCTGGGGCGTAGGTGGTTGGTTTTCCAGTTTGGAGCCGTTTGGCTTCCTTGGCGATGGCGGCAGGGATGAACTTGTCGCCCTCTTCGGCCAGGAGTTCGCCGGAGGAGGCGGATTCTTTGTCCTCCTCGCTGAGGTTTTCCAAAGTTTCTTCAAGGGAGGCGGTGATTTCGCCCAGGCGGGATTCCTTTTCGCGCAGAGCGTTTAGTTCCGCCAGGTGATGGATGCTTTGCACCAAGGCGAAGGGGAGGACGCGGCCTTTCCAGCCCTCTTGCACTTCCGCATCTTTGCCGTCCTTCTTTTTGGTGACGAGGTTTGGTTCCACGATGCGGGCGGCATCGAAGCCCTCGGTTTGGAGGATTTCGAGATCGGTGGCGATGGGTTGCCAGTGGTCGTCGAGGATCTGGTAGGCGTGGTATTTGTCGATGAGCGGCACGGGGCCGACATTGGCGAGGCGGGCAAATAGAGCTTCGCTGATGAGAGCTTCTTGCCGGGGGATTTGCAGGTCGAGCATTTGTTCCAGCAGGGCGCCGCGCAGGTAGGGGGTGAAATCGGCGAAGGCGGCGGTGAAGGCTTGGGCGAATTGTTTCACTTCGGGATGTTCGCGGGCGGCTTGGGCGAGGTCGTCCACCTTGGGGGAGAAATAGGGCGTGCCGTTGTCGGTGAAGAGGGCGGGGCGCAGGCCGGGAAAGGCTTCCCAAAAATCCGCCAGGGCATCCAGTTCGCCCAGCGGGATGCCGCCGAACAGGGAGGCGTAGAGATCCCAGCTTTCGGCGGGTTCGGAGGAATCGACATAGCGCGGGATGTTGAGGTTGTAGTCGTTGGCCTGGAGTTCGGCTTTGGGGACGAGGCGGCTGAAGTCGGGGAGGGAGAGCCGCCCGAGGACGGCATCGGTGATTTTTTTGATGTCGGAGGCGCGGAGCCTGTTATTTTTTCCTTCTTTGACGAAGCCTTTGGAGGCATCTACGACGAGGAGGTCGCCGTTTTGCCGCTTTTGGCGGAGGAGGAGGATGACGGTGGGGATGCCGGTGCCGAAGAAAATGTTGGGGGGCAGGCCGATGATGGTTTCGATGTGGTTATTTTCGACGAGGTTTTTGCGGATAGCGCCTTCTTCGCCGCCGCGGAAGAGAACGCCGTGGGGGAGGATGATGGCCATGATGCCGTCCGGTTTGAGGTGGTAGAGGTCGTGGAGGAGGAAGGCGTAGTCGGCCTTGGACTTGGGGGCGAGGCCGAAGCGGGCGTAGCGCGGGTCGCTGTCTTTGTGCAGCGGGTCCCATTGTTGCGAGTAGGGGGGATTTGAGACGACGGCATCGAGGTAGAGCGGGTTGTAGGTGTTGACCGGGTCTTGGTCGTCGAAGAAAGGCCAGTCGTCTTCTAGGGTATCGGCGTTGCGGGTGACGATGTTGGAGGGGAGGATGCCGCGCATGATGAGGTTCATGCGGGTGAGGTTGTAGGTGTTTTCCTTGAGTTCTTGGGCGTAGTATTTGATGCGGTCTCGGTCGTCGATGTGTTTGGCGATGGACTGGCCGATGTTGAGGAGGAGGGAGCCGGAGCCGCTGGTGGAGTCGTAAATCTGGATGGTTTCGCGGTCTTTTACATGGTGGGCGATGATTTCGGAGATGAGGACGGAAACCTCGTGCGGCGTGTAGAACTCGCCCGCTTTTTTGCCTGCGTTGGCGGCGAACATCCCGATGAGATACTCGTAGATGAAGCCGAGGACATCGTAGCCTTGGCGGCCGTCCATGGGGATGTCTTTGATGAGGTGTAGCAGGTCGCTGATTGCCTTGGTTTGTTTGGCTGCGGTGTCGCCGAGCTTGCTCAAGCCAGTCTCGAGGGTTTTGAAAATACCGTCAAAGAGGCGTTTGTGGTCCGGGTGGATGTTCCGGCTGAAAGCGGAAAGGGCATCGCGGACATGGGAGACATCGAAATCGGTCCGGTGTTCGATCCATGAGGAAAAGAGGTGGGGGTAGGAGATAAAGTAGCCGATGTTGCGGCGGAAGTAGTCGGCGGTATCGGGGTCTTCTTCGGAAAGCCCGCATAAATCTTCGTCGCGGAAATCCTCGTTTTTCGCAAAGCGAAGCAGCTTGTCGGAAAGGTATTTGTAGAAGATGAAGCCGAGGATGTAGTCCTTGTATTCGTTGGCTTCGATTTTCGACCTCATCTGGTTGGCCGATTCCCATATTTTT
>DYNR01000128.1 GCA_020720945.1 Chthoniobacter flavus
ACTTCCGATTACCCCCGCCGCCTTTTCACCCGGAGTTGCGCGAGCGATTTTTGCAAAATCGCTTTCGCTGCAACCATGTCTTCATCAGAGATTTGGTCTTTTGCCATCGCTTCGTGCGCCCGCCGAATCGCGACTTCCACCGCCGATTCGTCAATGTCGGATTCCTTGATCGCCATATCCGTCAAAACGCTCACCCTCGTTTGGGTCACTTCCAAAAAACCTTCTCCCACAGCGAGATGGATGATGTGCGACCCCTTGTGAATCGTGAGTTCCCCAGGCAAAATTTTTGTCATTAGAGGAGCGTGCATCGGCAAAATACCGAGTTCTCCGCTCACTCCAGGCACGACAACGGATTCGACATCTTCCCCATAGATGCGCCCCTCCGGAGTCACGATTTCCAAGTGCGTCGTTGCCATAAAGCAATTTTAGTCTTTGATCTGGTCGATCGTCCCCTTCATGTAGAAATTCGCTTCGGGCACATCATCGTGCATTCCCGCCAGAATTTCTTTGAACCCACGCACGGTTTCTTCAATCGAAACATACTGACCCGGCGTGCCAGTGAACACTTCGGCAACATGGAAAGGCTGACTCAAAAACTTCTGGATTTTGCGGGCGCGATACACGGTCAATTTATCCTCGGGCGAAAGTTCGTCCATCCCGAGAATCGCGATAATGTCCTGCAAATCTTTGTAACGCTGCAAAACTTTTTGCACTCCTCGAGCAACCGCATAATGCTCTTCTCCAACGACAGAAGGAGCCAAAGCCTTGGATGTGGAAGAAAGCGGATCCACGGCGGGATAAATCCCCAACTCGGCAATTGAGCGTTCCAAAACAATCGTGGAATCCAAGTGCGCAAAGGTGTTCGCCGGCGCAGGATCGGTCAAATCGTCCGCAGGAACATACACTGCTTGGAAAGAAGTAATCGAACCTCTCGTGGTCGATGTAATCCGCTCTTGCAACTGCCCCATTTCTGCCGAAAGCGTTGGCTGATACCCCACGGCGGACGGCGTGCGTCCCAGCAAAGCGGAGACTTCGGAACCCGCTTGCGAAAACCGGAACACATTGTCGATGAAGAGCAACACATCTTGGTTTTTTTCGTCGCGGAAATACTCGGCCATCGACAACGCCGACAACGCCACGCGCAAACGGGCACCCGGAGGTTCGTTCATTTGCCCATACACAAGCGCAACTTTAGACTTTGCTAGATCGTCCTGCACGATAACCCCCGCATCGCTCATCTCCCCGTAAAGATCGTTCCCTTCCCTAGTCCTCTCCCCCACCCCCGCAAACACGGAAAAACCACCGTGCCCCTTGGCGATGTTATTGATCAATTCCATGATGACCACGGTTTTGCCGACCCCTGCCCCACCGAACGCACCAACTTTTCCGCCCTTGGTGAACGGACAAATCAAATCGATCACCTTGATCCCGGTTTCAAGAATTTTTTCCTCCGTATTCTGTTCGAGCAAAGACGGTGCCGGACGATGAATCGGATATTTTTTTTCGTAGTTCACCGGTCCCCTCTCGTCCACGGGATCGCCTGTCACATTCATGATCCTCCCAAGAACGCACTCCCCAACCGGAACCGAAATCGGTGCCCCCGTATTCAATGCCTCCGCCCCACGCCCCAACCCTTCCGTCGAAGACATCGCAATCGTCCGAACCCAATGCTCGCCGATGTGCTGCTGCACTTCCAAAACAACCCTCTGCGCCGCTCCTCCAACAGAAAACACGACCTCCAACGCATCGTAGATATTTGGCATAGGCCCGTCCGCAGGATTAAACTCTACATCCACCACCGGCCCAATGACCTGAACGACTCTTCCTTTTGTGTTCATAATATGTAATGTATCAATCTAAAAAATCGTATTTTTTTGTTTTCGTTTCAACAAGTGCCGTCATTGGAGTGCCATCTGTGCCGTCGTAATTTCCAGCAACTCGCTGGTAATCCCGGCTTGACGGATTTTGTTGTATTCCAAAGTGAGATCTTTGACCAAAGACTTCGCATTATCCGTGGCATTCTTCATCGCAACCATCCGAGAGCTTTGCTCCGATGCCCGCGCATTCAATACCAGTTGATAAATTTGAAAATGCACATAATACGGGAGAACGGAATCCAAAACCTCCTGCGCATCGGGTTCAAAAATATACTCCAAGTTCGCTTCGCTTTCTTCTGACGAAAAAGCGGAATCATCCCCCAAAACCGAAGCGGGAGAAATGGGCAAAATCTGGACTTTGGTAGGTGCTTGCACAAGAGTGCTCACAAACTTCGGATACAGCACGCTCACTTTTGAAACTGCACCAGACAGGTATTGATCCATACAAAAACCCGACACAACTTTTGCATTCAAAAAGGACGGGGAATCGGGCAAATCAAAATCCGCGAGCATCTTCCACTTCATCCGAGCAAGAAACTGCGTCCCTTTTCGCCCCGTGGACACAAAAACAGTCTTTGAAGAATCCAAGTGGGAAGCCTCACGCAACAAATTCGTGTTCAACGCACCACAAAGCCCTTTGTCCGTGCTGAGCAATAACACCAACTCCGGTCCTTCTTCCCGTTCGAGCAAGAGCGGGTGAATGTCCGTCTCAACCCTGCCCCGCAAGGAAACGAGCATCTTGTTCATCAGTTCGGCATAGGGGACACCCGCCAAAACCGCCTGCTGCGCCTTCCGCATTTTCGACGCAGCCACCATCTGCATGGCCTTGGTGATCTGCGCCGTGTTTTTGACGGACTTAATCCGCCTGCGAATGTCTCGGGTGCTTGCCATAGAAATAAACCAATCCCGCTACCTTATTGGAAAATCGCCTTGAACTCGTCCAAAACTCCCAGCATCTCTTTCTCCAAATCCGCATCAAACGCTTTCTTCTCCCGCAATTTCGCCAAAACGGCATCTTTGCGAGTCACCAAAAACTCTTCGAGCTTGGACTGGAACTCTTTGACTCGATCCAAAGAAACCGTATCGAAATACCCCCGCTGGATGGCAAAAATCAGCGTGCTTTGCATCTCCACGGGAAATGGCATGTATTGCTGCTGTTTGAAAAGCTCCACAATGCGTTGCCCCCGGTCCAGTTGGGCTTTGGTCTTGGCATCCAAATCGGAGCCAAATTGGGAAAAAGCCTGCAACTCACGGAACTGGGCCAAATCGCCTTTGATTTTTCCTGCCACTTGTTTCATGGCTTTGATCTGCGCCGCTGAGCCCACGCGGGATACCGATAAACCTACGGAAATCGCGGGCCGAATCCCTTGATAAAACAAATCGGTCTCCAAATAAATCTGCCCATCGGTAATCGAAATAACATTCGTGGGAATGTATGCCGACACATCGCCCGCTTGCGTTTCGATAATCGGCAATGCAGTCAGAGAACCATTCCCGCTTTTTTCGTTCAACCGCGCCGAGCGTTCCAGCAACCGGCTATGAAGATAAAATACATCCCCAGGATACGCCTCGCGCCCGGAAGGCCTCTTGAGCAAAAGCGATACTTGACGATACGCAACGGCGTGCTTGGAAAGATCGTCATACACGATAAGCGCATCCATCCCGTTATCCATAAACCACTCGCCAATCGCCGCACCAGAAAACGGGGCAATATACTGATCGGTCGCACTTTCCGATGCCGGAGCAGAAACAATGATTGTGTATTTCAGCGCATCTTCGGATTCCAAAGTTTTAACAACGCGGGCGATATTCGAGTTCTTTTGCCCAACCCCGACATACACCGAATACAACGGACGAAAGTTTTTATCGCCCGACGACTCGCCGGCTTTGTTAATCCGCGCCTGGTTGATGATCGCATCCACCGCGATCGTAGTTTTCCCTGTCGCTCGATCCCCGATAATCAATTCGCGCTGCCCCCGACCAATCGGCACCATCGCATCAATCGCCATGATCCCTGTCTGCACGGGTTGACTAACGCTCTGCCTCTTGATGATGCCTGGCGCAATCTTCTCAACCGGATAAAACGCTTCCGCCTGGATGGGCCCCTTGCCGTCAATCGGAACCCCCAACGCATTCACCACCCGCCCCAAAAGTGCTTTACCAACAGGCACTGAAAGCAACCGCCCCGTCGTTTTGACTTCGTCATCTTCGCGGATTTTGGTGTAATCCCCCAAAATGACTGCGCCGACTTCGGTCTCTTCCAAGTTGAGGGCAATGCCGTAAATCCCACCAGGGAACTCAAGCATTTCGTTGAGCATCGCTCCGCTTAAACCTTCGATTCGGGCAACTCCGTCCCCGATTTCGCGGACGACCCCCACATTGGTGCGCGTCGTCCCAGATTGTTTGATCCCTTGGATCTTGCTTTCGAGTTCTTCGAGAATGTTGGTCATGAATGATGAGATAGTTAAATTTTTAACGAAATTTACAATTAAAGAAGCGGGCTACCGGAGAGTATCGATGCGGCTACGGACGCTACCGTCCCAGACATCACTACCTAATTTAACCCGCATTCCTCCGATCAATGCGGGATGAACTTGAAATTCAAAGGTCGTATCGGAACCGAACCTCTTCGACAAATCCCCTCGGATTTGTTCCTGGACGGAAGCATCTAATGCGATAGCACTATCCACGACGGCATGGTGTTTTTCCAACTCCAAACGCACGAGTCGCACAAAATCTTTCAAAATCAACAAATGGTGCCTGGGTTTTTCCGCAATAATCGTATCCGCCACCTTGCTGACTTTCTCGACATCCAAATGCCCCTCGTGCATCGTGAGCCCAAAAAATTCTCGGGCTAACCTTCGTGCTTCTCGTGGTATCTTCATGGGAAAATTCGGGACGGTAGAGTCGCTGCGGGTCTGGGGTTAAGCGGCCAACTCTTTGGCGGTTTCCGCACTGAGGCGTTGCTGGTCTTCGGCGGTCAAAACTTTTCCCGTGACTTTCGATGCGGTCTGAATGACCAAAGAAACCATCTCTTGCTTGACTTCTGCAACCATCTTGTTGCGCTCCATCGTAATGTCTTCCTTGGCGCGAACGAGCACCTCTCCGGCATCTTTGATCGCCTGCTGCAAATGCTTCTGCCCCGAAGCATCGGCGCTAGCTCTCGCATCTTCGATCAACTTGCCCGCATCTTCGTTGGCCTTCCTCAAAATCTCCTGATACCGCAACTCCACCTCTGCAAGCTGCTTCTTGATTTTTTCGGCATTTCGCTGCCCCTCCTCAATCCGCTTGCGCCGCTCTTCGAGCATCGCCAACACCGGTCCAAAAGCAAATTTGCTCAAAACCAAATAGACCACTGCAAAAAGAATCACCTGGCTGAGAAATTTTCCCCAAGTCACCCCGAAATCGCTGAAAATAGTAGTAAGAACATCCATGGTTAATTAAAATGATTTTCTAAGGAACAGCCGCCACGCCTCAAACGCAACGGAAAACCAAACCGCTTCGTCTCCCTCCCGAAAAAGGAAGCGGGGAGCGCGGTTCCGAAAAACCTTTGACCCCACCGCTTCCCCTTTTCTCTCGGGGAGGAAATCCGAAGAATCAACGCCCTTGGAAGGCGATGATCAACGCGTAAATGGCATTCGCTTCCGCCAACGCCATCCCGATAATACTCAAAGTCAACACTTTCCCGAATGCGCCAGGATTGCGCCCAACTGCTTCGACAGACTTCATCCCGACCAAGCCGATGCCGATTGCGGCACCCGCACCCGCCACCGCGAGGGTCAAACTGCCTGTCACTCCTGCGGTCGCTGCCGCCGCTTCTGCGATAATTTGTGGAATCATGTTTTTCTATTTTTCTGTTTTTGGTTTTTTTACTCCGCCGCCCGCAGTCTATGCCACGGTCCCGGCAGGGAAAGTATCTCTAATGCGCATCCTCATCGTGACCGGTTGCCAGTTGAATGTAAACTGCACACAGCAACGCAAAAACCGTCGCCTGCAACAACCCAACCAGCAATTCCATAAAGTAAAAAGGGATTGGCACCAATACGCCCATGACATCCGCCGCCAACCTGGGCAACCCCAAGTCTTGACCTAGCGTAATCATCGTGCTCAACAAATTCTCCCCCGCATAAATATTCCCGAACAACCGCAAGGAAAGCGAAACGGGACGAAACCCGATCGAGATAATTTCTATCACCCCAACAAACAAAAACATCGGAAACAGAACCACCGCCATCACCCCCGTAATCCCACCCTTCACCCCAAAAGTATGCTGGATGAAACCCTTTACCCCCAACTCTTGAATCGTCCAATAAAACCACAAAACCATGAACAAAGCCGCAATCCCAAGCGTCATGTTCAAGTCTGCCGTCGCAGGCCGAAACAGCGGAATGTCGGCGTGCGCAATACTCAAAAAACCGGTCTTCTCCCCCCACCCAATCGAGCCTACCCCCGGCAACAGCGAAAACCAGTTCGCCACCAAAATGAAAATGAAAATCGTCGCCAACAACGAAAACACCTTGCCCACCATGTGCTTACCGACAATCCCTTCCACCGCATCGTAAAGGAACTCCACGACCGCTTCAAAAAAATTCTGCTTCCCATCGGGGATCAACTGCATCCGCTTCGTCGCCCGCCTAGCAAAAATAACAATCGCAGCCGTAACCAAAAACGCAACGAAAACCGAGTTCGTCAACCATTCCAAAAACGGAAAATCCAACTCAATCTTATTGAGCGGAGACTCCGCGTAAAGCGGCAACCCGGAAGCAATCAAAACTGATAGAGAACTGGTCATAGTTGGTGAAATTTTTCAAAGGCCGCAGATCCCCGCCTAGCACCGAAACCCGGAAAAAACCGCTCGGTGAACCTTAAAAAATTGATTTCGGGAGCCACCCTCGCAAAAGCATGAACTCTTGGCAAGCGAAATATCGAAAAAAAGAAAAGATCCTGAATCAGTGAGATAACTGCTGTGAATCTCTGTAATCAATTGGGCTGCAA
>DYNR01000413.1 GCA_020720945.1 Chthoniobacter flavus
GCGAGGACATACAATATCCCTGTGGATGAACCGAAGTTTTCCATCACTTTTCCAAAGGGGTGGGAAGTGCGTGTGGACGAGGACGAATACGATATTTACGGGATTTCGCCGGATGAGGAAATCGAGTATTACATCTGGCGTTTGCCGGACATCAAGGCGGGGAATATCAAGGAAGTGCTTACATCTTCGATGGAAGACATTTTGGAAGAGGTGAAGAGGTATGTGAAAGGGGTGGAGTTCGGGAAGTTTGAATACGAGCAAAAGAACGGCCTGGAGGTGTTGTGGGCGGTGGGTTCCGGCAAATACAGCGATGGGGGAACGCCTGTCGCCGTTGCGATCGATTTGTTTTCACCCGACGAAAAATCCTTTTTTTGCCTGCTGTATTACGGGAGCAAGGCAGGGCAAAAAGAGCACGCGGATGCGATCAAGCAAATTGATGATTCCGTGAAAAAGCTTTGAAGCGCAGAGGGTTAGTCTTTGTTGGGGCATCTCTGTTTTGTTTGCTCGGAAGGGGAGGCAATGGGGATGGATAGCGGGTTGCGTCCGAGGTGGGAGTCGTGGGGCAAGCAGGTGGAAGAGGCTTTGGACGGTTTTTTGCCGGGCGAAGCGGTTGCGCCTATTTCCTTGCACAAGGCAATGCGTTACAGCGTGTTTGCCGGGGGCAAGCGGTTGCGTCCGATTTTGTGTTTGGCGGCGGCGGAAGCGGCGGGAGGGGATGCGGCGGTTGCGATTCCCGCGGCCTGTGCGGTGGAGTGCGTGCATACTTATTCGCTGATCCACGACGATTTACCCTGCATGGACGACGATGATTTGCGCAGGGGAAAACCGACTTGCCACAAGGTGTTTGGGGAGGCCGTGGCTGTTTTGGCGGGGGATGCTTTGCTGGCTTTGGCGTTCGAGATTTTGTCGTGCGCGGGGGAGGGGGCGGCGGGAGCATCGGTCCGGGAATTGGCGAAAGCGGCAGGCAGCCGTTGGTTGGTCGGGGGGCAAGTCGCTGATATGGAGGCAGAAGGAAAAGAGGCAGACCTCGGGTTGGTCGAGTTTATCCATGGGGGAAAGACGGCGGCCATGATTGCGGCTTCGTTGCGGATGGGGGCGATCGCGGTGGGGGCGGGGCAGGATTTCGTTGATTTGGTGGGAGATTTTGGCACGAAGTTGGGGTTGGCTTTTCAAATCCAGGACGATTTGTTGGACATCACGCAAAGCAGCGAAGTTTTAGGCAAGAGCGCGGGAAAAGACGAGGCGGCGCAGAAGGCGACTTATCCGAGGGCGGTGGGAGTCGAGAGAGCCAGGGAGGAAGCGCGGCGATTGACTGCGGGGGCAATCGGGGCGTTGCGGCCGTTGGAGGAACGGGGGGAAGTTTTGCGAGCGATTGCTAACTACTTATTAGAGAGAGAGTTTTGAGGGAGGGAGAAAGTTTTGGCGCATGAGAGAATGGAAGAAAATTTTTTCTGTTGCCGAGGGGTATCTGGATTTGGGGATGCCGGAAGAGGCGGCGGAGGAACTCGGGGAAGAAGAGCCTATCGACGACAATCTTTTCGAGTTTTTGGTGGTGCGTTCGTCCATTTTGATTTCGCAAAAGAGGTGGTGCGAGTGTGAGGCGGTGGCGCGGCGCGCGACTTTTTTGCGAACGAAAGATCCTGGGGTGTGGATTCGGTGGGCCTATGCTACCAGGCGGTGCTTTTCGTTGGCTTTGGCGAGAGACATTTTGCTTGAGGGGCAAAAGCATTGTCCGAAGGATCCGACCATCCATTTTAATCTCGCGTGTTATGCTTGCCAAGAGGGGAAAAATGCGGAGGCCGAGGCGTTATTGCGGACGGCCATTTCGATTGGAAAGGGCATCCG
>DYNR01000414.1 GCA_020720945.1 Chthoniobacter flavus
GAGACCATGAGCAGTCCACAACTTGATGTTCGATATGTCGCGAATTTAGCGCGGGTGCAGTTGACCGAAGAGGAAGTTTCGGCTTTCGGGAAACAGCTTGCACCGGTGTTGGATCATGTGAACCAGCTTTCGCGGGTGGATGTTTCCTCCGTGGAACCGACGGCGCACGCAAACCCCGTTTTCAATGTTTTTCGAGCCGACGAACCGCGGGACGGGCTCGATCGGGAGGATGCGATGGCGAATGCCCCCCGCAAAGCAAACGGTCTTTTCGTCGTGACCAAAGTAATCGAATAAACCGACCATGGACCTTACAACACAAACTCTCCAACAGCTCCAAGGTCGTCTCCGTGCCAAAGAGATCACCCCCACCGAAATCATCGAAGCGTTGGCCAAACGAATCGAAGCGGTCGAGCCAAAAATTCAAGCGCTCTTAGACATCAACTTGGAAAGTGCGCTTGTAGCCGCCCGCGCGGCGGATGTTTCCTTGCCTCTCGGCGGGTTGCCTATCGCAATCAAAGATGTCATTAACACGCGGGGAGAACCCTGCACTTGCGGGTCCCAGATTTTGAAAAATTACCGTGCGCCATACGATGCGACGGTGATCCGGAAGTTGAAAGAGGCTGGTGCTATCCCGTTCACCCGCACGAACATGGACGAGTTTGCCATGGGGAGTTCGACGGAAAACAGCTCGTATCACACCACGAAAAACCCGTGGGATACCGGGAGGATTCCGGGGGGATCTAGCGGAGGTTCCGCAGCAGCGGTCGCCGCACGAGAAGCCATCGCGGCACTCGGTTCGGACACGGGTGGCTCGATTCGCCAACCTGCAGCACTCTGTGGGTGCGTTGGCCTAAAACCAAGTTACGGACGCGTCTCGCGTTACGGTTTGGTCGCTTTTGCGTCCTCTCTCGACCAGATCGGACCTTTTGCGAAATCCGTCGGCGATTGCGCGATGTTGCTGAACGCCATCTCCGGCCGCGACCCGATGGACTCCACTTCTCTCGATGTGCCGGTCCCGGATTTTACCGCATCTTTGGCGAAGGACATGAAGGGGGTTCGCCTCGGAGTGCCGAAAGAGTATTTCATCGACGGCATCGCTCCTGAAGTGCGGGCGCGTGTGGAAGAGGCGATGAAGCACTGCCAATCCCTTGGTGCGGAGTTGGTGGAAATCAGCCTCCCCCACACGGATTATGCGGTCAGTGTTTATTACATTATCGCGACAGCGGAAGCTTCAGCGAATCTAGCGAGGTTCGACGGGGTTCGTTACGGGCATCGGGCGGACGCGCCGAAAGATTTGCTCGACCACTACCTGCGGACGCGGGCGGAAGGTTTCGGTCCAGAAGTCAAACGACGCATCATCTTAGGGACCTATGTTTTGAGTTCCGGATACTACGATGCCTATTATCTTCGCGCCCAGAAGGTTAGAACTTTGATCCGCAAGGATTTCAGCGACGCGTTCCAAAAAGTTGATGCCGTCATTTGCCCGACTTCCCCCGAACCTGCGTTCGAAATTGGGGATCGGACCGCCGACCCGTTGCGGATGTATTTGGCAGACATATTTACGATTGCTGCAAACTTGGCTGGAATTTGTGGCATCAGCGTCCCTTGCGGCTTTGCTGAAACAGGCGGCAAGAAGTTGCCTGTCGGCCTGCAATTCCTGGCAAAAGAACTCGAAGAACAGAAACTGTTGTCCATTGCCAACGCTTACGAAACGACGACAGGGTGGAGCAAAGAAGTCGCTCCGGTCGGTTGATTTCAGCAACAAAAATCTGGCGTTTTAAGTGTCACCTGAATCCGTGAGATAACTGCTGTGAATCTCTGCAATCAATTGGGCTGCAAA
>DYNR01000415.1 GCA_020720945.1 Chthoniobacter flavus
ACATAGGGTGCTATGTTTACAGGACTTGTCGAGGAAACGGCGGAGTTGCGGGAGTTGATTCCGAATGAAGTGGGGGCTCGCTTGCGGATTGCAGCACCGAGTTTCGCTTCGGAAATGCGGTTGGGGGATAGCTTGGCGCTGAATGGGTGTTGCCTCACTTTGGCTTCGGACGCAGGAGGGTTTTGCTTTGACCTGTTGCAAGAAACGCTCGACCGGACGAATCTGGGGGGCTTGGCTTCCGGATGCAAAATCAATTTGGAGCGGGCGATGTTGCCCGATATGCGGTTGGGCGGCCACTTTGTTCAAGGGCACATTGATGCCACTGCGGGCGTTTTAGAAAAACGGCGGAAAGGCGACGACCTTTTTTTGCGTTTTGCGATTCCTGCGGGAGGCGGAGCGATGTTCGTCGAAAAGGGTTCCGTGGCAGTCAACGGAGTCAGCTTGACCGTTGCGGAGTTGGGGGACGAAGACTTCGCGGTTTGGATTATCCCGCACACCCGGCAACTGACGAACCTCGGCGCGCTCGAACCCGGCGACAGGGTGAACCTCGAATACGATATGCTCGCGAAGTATGTTTTGCGCTATTTGCGGATGTCGGGGGTCGGAGGTGCGCCGGTGCTTTGATGGGTCAAAAAGCGGATGAAAAAACCGAACATCCTTTTTGTTACCACAGACCAGCAACGGGCGGATTCGCTCGGGTGCGAGGGGCATCCTTGCGTGCGGACTCCGCATTTGGATCTGCTTGCGGCAGAAGGAGTTCGTTTCACGCAAGCCTATTCCGATTGCCCTGTTTGCATCCCTGCGAGAACTACCCTGGTGACGGGGTTGCAATCCCACCGTTACGGGATGCCGGAATACAGCGAAAGCTATCGCATCGAAAGGGACAGGGAGTTGTTTTTGGGTTCGTTGATGACAGCGGCGGGGTATCAGACCTGCCTGATCGGGAAGAGTCATTGGCACACGGAGCCGCATTTTCGCGGGGGGTTTGAGACATGGGTTCGTTTTGAGGGGTTCGAACGGGAGCGGCGCGAAAAGGTGCCGCGGGGGGCTTGGCCAGGAATTGGTGGCAACGAGCTTTCGGCTTCCTTGAGCCCGTTTCCTCCCGAGCTTTGCACGACGAATTGGGCGGTCACGAAGGCCTAGGATTTTTTGGAGGAAAGGGACAAAGACCAGCCGTTTTTTCTCTGGGTTTCCATGATTGACCCGCATCCGCCCAATGTCATCCACGAGCCGTATTACAGCATGTATGACGGCGAGGAAATCCCGTTGCCCGTGTTGCCGGAGTGGAGCCGTGGGGAGAACGCCCCTTGTTCTCTGCAGATGTTGCGGTCCGGGAATGCGCACGCTACTTTGACAAAAAACGCGATGCGAAAAACGAGGGGGGTTTATTACGGGATGATCACGAATGTTGATCACCAGTTGGGGCGGTTGTTTGGCGCACTGAAACGGACAGGGGAATGGGAAAACACTTTGATAGTTTTCACTTCCGACCACGGAGAGTTGCTGGGGGATTACGGGACTTTTTTCAAAGCCAAGATGCTGGAAGGGGCGGTCCGGTTGCCGATGATCGTCCGTTGTCCTGAATCATTGGCGCCAGTTCGCAAAGGGAGAGTTTCGTCTTCGTTGGTGCAATTGGCCGATTTATTGCCGACTTTTTGTGAGGTGGGCGGGGCGAAAACCCCTGGGGATGTGGACGGGGTCAGTCTTCTTTCTCTGTTTCGCGGGGAAGAAAAAACCGTCAGGGATCGTCTTCACGGGCAGATCGGCAATGATCACTTTTGGCACGATGGGCGATACAAATACCTGTATTTTGCCGATGACGGGAGAGAGTTGGTTT
>DYNR01000129.1 GCA_020720945.1 Chthoniobacter flavus
TGGATCTGCAGCACCCGCCCATTCGCCAGCGGCAACACCGTTGTCACCACGCTGTGCGTGAATAAAATCCGCCTCACCCCGCGCTACCCACGGGTGTGACTCAAGAAGAACGGAACCGAAATAACTGCTCGCTTCGTTTTTAACATTACGCGAGGAATGGGGCTTCCGTTTTGCCTTGAATCAAAAACCCATTGTTTCAGGCACTGTTTGGGCTATTTGAATTCGAGCAGTGCTTGGGTTTGGGAACCCGGAACTTGAAAGTTGCCGCCAGCGACAAAAGCCGGGAGGGATTGGGACGATCTGGCGAGAGCAAATACGATGCCTTCCAGTGCTGATTGCCTCGCTGCCAATGTGCCATCGGGATTGTAAATCACCAAATTAGAAGCACTTCCTTCGAGTAAGGCACTAAATTCCCCACCCGCGACCACCTTGCCGTCCGCCAATACCTGCACGGCAAAAACCGACCCGTTCGGGGTGCCCGCCAACGGGAATTTTTCGTCCACGGAACCGTCTGGCCGATAGCGGACGAGATTCATTTTAGAAGATTCGTCGGCCCGAGAAAAACTGCCGCCGACAACGATGCTGCCGTCTGGGCCTACCGCCAAGGCGCGGACAATTCCCATGATCCCTTTGCCCGCTTGACCAACAAAAGAATCGTCCACGCTTCCGTCTGCGTTGAGGCGGGCGAGGTTGTTGCGCGGTTTGCCGTTGATTTGGGTGAACTCCCCTCCGACCACCACTTTGCCGTCCGGTTGCGCGGCGAGGGCATATACGATTCCGTTCACATGGAGAGGGGGATTTTTTGCGGGGGTTTCGGCGGAAAGAGAGGAAAAGGAAGCGAAGGCAAAGAGCGAGCAAAAAACGAGAATTCGGGGAAGTTTCATGGTGCAGAGGATTCTATCAAAAGTCTTTTCCGTGCGCCAGAAAGAAAATAGCGGCGTGGGCGATGGCGGCGGTTTGCGGGTTTGACATCGGGGGCGGAGGGGGGATAGGGTGGCGTAAAAACAGAGGAGGCAATGGCGTGGGCGGAGGAACAAACAGAATTGCGTGCATTCGGGCGGAGGTGTTTGGCGGGATGGACAAAGAGTTTTTTGCGGGTGGCTACCGTTTTTGCGAAACGGGCTCCAACCGCGAACGATTGTATTTTTTTGACACTTGCGAAGCCTCGCTTTTTGTTTCTGGAAAAGTGCTTTTCCGTTTAGGGGATTCGCTTTGCTTGCAGGAACTTGAGGGGGGATGGATGGCGGGTGACAAACGGGAAATTCCTTGGAAGAAGCGGGGGGACTTTTTGGTTTCGGATTTGCCCGACGGGAAGCTGAAACGGGAAGTCGCGGGATTGGCGGGCGCGTGCCGCCTTTTGCCCGCCTTTTCGCTGGAAATGCGCAAGCGTTTTTTTGCCGGAGAAAGTGGGGGAGGCGGCGGTGCTTGCTCGCTGGTTTTGGGATGCGCTTTTTTTGCCGAGAAACAGAGAAAGGGAGACTCGCGGGCTTGTTTGGAAATTCGTGCGGAAGGCGTCGGAGGGAAAGAGGGGCGCAAAATTGCGGCGCGGGTCGCGGGTGATTTTGCGAGTTTTTTTTCGGAAGAAGAACGGGCGGGGCTGGAACATTTTTTTTCGGCGGCGGGATTGCTTTCGGGGAAATACCGCCACCTTCCGGAGAAAACCATTGATCCTGAGGAAGATGCGGGGGCGACAATCGCCCGGAGCGTCCTTGCCGCACTCGCTGCGGCGGCGGAAAACGAGCCGGGGATCGTGGCAGATACCGACACGGAATTTTTGCACCGCTACCGTGTTTGCTTGCGGAAAGCGAGGGCGCTAGCGGGGCTTTCCGAAGGGGTTTTTCCGGAAGAAAAGCGCGCCGAGCTAAAAGGGGTTTTGTCTTGTATCTTTGCTAAAACCAGCAAGTTGCGAGATGCGGATACGCAGTGTTTGAGAGAGGAGGAAACCAAGGAATCTCTGCCTCCGGAAGCGGTGCTCGGCTTGGAGGAAGTATTTGCCGATTTTCGTGCGGCCAGAAAAAAAGAAAGGCGGGAACTGGTGAGGTATTTTCTCTCCGAAGAATATCGCTCTGCGGTCGAGAGCTTGCGGGCTTTTTTTACGGACACGAAAAATTTAGGCGGTGGGGAGGGCAGAGTTCGGGTGGGGGAGTTTGTCGCGGAACAAGTCGGGCGGCGTTGCAAAAAAGTGCTTCGCCGGGCAGAAGCGCTGAAAGAAGGCGCGGAGGACGAGCAAATCCACGAGTTGAGAATCGACGCAAAAAAACTCCGCTATACCTGCGAAAATTTTCGGGGATTGCGGGAGGAAAGGGCGTGGGAAGAAATCGAAAAACCTTTCCGGGAACTGCAAAGCACGCTCGGGCGATTCAACGATCTTTGCGTTCACGAGAGGCAGGCGTTGGATTATTGGAAAGAGAAAAAAGCTTCGGCTGGAAACGGGGCGTCAGGCGATGTCGGTTTTGCGTTGGGCGCTCTGGTCGCCCTCCTCGGACAAGAAAAATCCATGGCGAGAAAAGAAGTTTTTCGCGCGGTCCGGGAGTTTTTGTTACGGGGGGGAGCAAGGCGCGTCCGCTCGCTTTTTTCAGAAAAAAAAGAGAAGGGAGAAGAAGGAAAAAAATGACAGGTTCCCATGTTTTACCCCGGAGGATTGCGCCCCGATTTTTTTCGGGTTGTTTTTTAGCAACAGATTGCTTTTCAATAGGTTGCGCTGTTTTGTTCCGTTGGATTTTCGCCCGCGTTCCGGGCGGGGTTAACGGGAAAGGAGGAGTGCCGTGGAAATAGTCCGGAAGTATTTGGTCGGCGAGTTGCCGGCAGAAGTCGAAGACCTCGAACCGGTGCTCGAACAGCAGGGGTATCTCGCCGGCGATGGGGCGCGCGAAGTGCGGGTCAACAAAAGCGGCGACGCGTTTTTTTTGTCGGTGCGAGACGGGAAAGGAACCGCCCGGCTGGAGACGGAAATCCCCATCACCTCCGAGCAATTCGACGAGATGTGGGCACTGACCAAAGGGTGCCGGGTGGAGAAGTTGCGGCGGAGTATTTTTTGGGAAGGCAGGCGGGTGGAACTCGATGTTTACGAGTTTCCCCTGCATCCGCTGATCGTGGCGGAAATCGAATTTTTTTCTGAAGAAGATAGCGGGCGGTTTTTGCCGCCCGATTTTTGCGGGACGGAAATTACGGGGAGGCACGATTACCGCAGTTCGTGGATGGCGCGGCACGGGTTGCCGCACGAGGGGGCGACGGAATACCAGGTGGGCGCGTTGCCTTATTTTTTCAAAGGCGGGGAACTGCATCTGGTGCTCGTGACCAACGCCTCGCAGTCGCGGTGGATTTTGCCGAAAGGACACCCGGAAAAAGGGATGACCCGGCAGGAGGTAGCCGTGATGGAAACCATTGAAGAAGCGGGAGTTATCGGTGCCGTAAGCCCCGAAGCGCCGACGGGCTTCCCCATGTCGAGGAACAAGGTCCTTTACCTGTATCCGCTACGGGTTATTTCCGTTTTGAAAAAATGGCCGGAAGGCTCTTTCCGCAAGCGCCAGATACTGCCTGCGAGCAAGGCGCTGGCATTGCTCAGCGACCCCGATTTGGCGCGTTGCGTCGAAGGGGTTTTGCCGTTTTTGAAGGAATGAACCGGGGCGGTTTTTTTGCGGGATTCGCTCTTCCCGTCCGCTTGTCCTGCATATTTTTTTTGCGAAAAGCGCAGATTGGCGCAAATGCGAAATTCCGTTTTTTCCGAAAAAATCCGGCTTATCTTTTTGTTTATTAACAAGTTACCGATGCTTGTTTCCGTTTTTTTCTCGCGGCGGAGGGAAGGGAAACGCCGCAGGATGCAAGAGATTTTTTTTGACATAGAGGTTAAAAACAATCCAAAGTCTGCCGACAGTTCAGAGGCTCTCGCCAATCCAAACGGGACCTCTTGCTTTCCCATAATTTTAAGAATCCTTTTATGCCCAAACAAACAACAGCAGCAGCAAAGAAAAAAACCGTTGCGGCCGCCCCGAAAGCGACCAAAGCGGCAAAAACGACCAAAGGAAAATATGTCTATACCTTCGGCAATAAAAAAGCCGATGGGAATGGGACGATGAAAGCACTCCTCGGAGGAAAAGGAGCCAACTTGGCAGAGATGACCAAGATTGGTTTGCCGGTGCCTCCAGGGTTCACCATCACGACCGAGGTTTGCACCTATTACTACGACAATAAGCACACCTATCCCAAGGAGCTCCAGGCGCAAGTCGAAGCAGGCGTGCGCAACATGGAAAAAATCATGGGAACCAAGTTCGGTGACCCCAAGGGTATGCCCCTTCTGGTCGCGGTTCGTTCGGGCGCAAGGGATTCCATGCCCGGAATGATGGACACGATTTTGAACCTCGGCCTCAACGACAAAGCGGTGGAAGCTTTGGTTAAGGCAACGAAAAACGAGCGCTTCGCATGGGATTGCTACCGCCGTTTCGTGCAGATGTATGGCGATGTGGTTCTCGGCGTGCAAAAACGCGAAGGGGAAGACCACGAACCCTTCGAAGTCGCTATCCACGAATACAAGCACGAAAAATATCACGCGGAAATCCTCGACAGCGAATTGACCGCCGAAGATTTGCAAGAGCTAGTCAAGCGCTTCAAGAAGCTCGTTTTGGACCGCACGAAAAAACATTTCCCCGTTGATCCTTGGGAACAGCTCAAAGGCGCAGTCGGCGCGGTGTTCGGTTCTTGGATGAACGATCGCGCGAGTGTCTATCGCCGCAAATACAACATTCCTACGGAATGGGGCACGGCGGTGAATGTGCAGGCGATGGTGTTCGGAAACACGGGTGAAAACTCTGGTTCCGGCGTGGCCTTCACGCGGAACCCCGCCAACGGGGTCAATGAGTTCTACGGCGAATTTTTGATCAACGCCCAAGGGGAAGATGTCGTCGCGGGGGTTCGCACTCCCGAGCCCGTCGCTCTTCTCAAAGAACGCCTCCCCAAGTCCTTCGACGAACTCGAAAAAGTTCGCAAGACCCTCGAAACGCACTTCAAAGATGTGCAAGATTTCGAGTTCACGGTGCAAGACGGCAAGTTGTTCATGCTCCAAACCCGCAACGGCAAGCGCACGGCGGTCGCCGCGCTCAAGTTCGCGATGGACATGGTCAAAGAAAAACTCATCGACCAGAAAACGGCGATCCTCCGCAACCCGGCCGACCAGCTCGACCAACTTTTGGCTCCAGTTTTCGATTTGGGTGCCATCAAGAATGCGACGCAAATCGCGACCGGTCTCCCCGCGGGACCTGGTGCCGCATCCGGACGCATCTATTTGAACGCCGAACGCGCGGTTGCGGCGGAAGCCAAGGGAGAGAAAGTGATTCTTGCCCGCATTGAGACATCTCCGGAAGATTTGCGTGGGATGATCGCGGCGGAAGGCATTTTGACGGCGAAAGGCGGGGTTTCTTCCCACGCTGCTCTCGTCGCCCGCCAAATGGGGAAAGTCTGCATCTGCGGTGCTGCTGCGATCCAAATCGATTACGATAACAAAACGCTCAGCGTCGGCGACCACCACTTCAACGAAGGGGATTACCTCTCGATTGACGGAACGGCCGGAACGGTCTATGCGGGTTCTGTCCCGACGGCACCTTCCGAAATCATCGCCGGGTTGCTCCACAACGACGAAGCCGCCAAGAAGTCCGAGAAGTTCAAAAACTTCAAGCAGCTCATGGATTGGTGCTCGAAGGTGACACGCCTCGAAGTCCGAACAAATGCCGACAACCCCGAACAAACCGCCAACGCTGTTGCGTTCGGTGCGACGGGAATCGGTCTCTGCCGGACGGAGCATATGTTCTTCGAAGGGGATCGCATTGATGCGATGCGCGAAATGATTCTCGCCGAAACCCTCGAAGACCGCAAAAAAGCACTCAAAAAGCTGCTGCCGTATCAGAGGGAAGACTTCACGGGGATCTTCAAGGAACTCAAAGGCTTACCGGCCACGATTCGCTTGCTCGACCCTCCGTTGCACGAATTCTTGCCGAACGATCGCCCGGCGCAAGAAGCTCTCGCCCACAAGTTGGGAGTTTCTGCCGACCACATCGCGCACCGCGTCCACGAGTTGCACGAACAGAACCCGATGCTCGGTCACCGCGGTTGCCGTCTCGGGATTTCCTATCCGGAAGTCACCGAAATGCAAGCCCGCGCAATCTTTGAAGCGGCCGCCAATGTGGCCCTGAAAAAGATCAAGGTGAAACCGGAAGTCATGGTTCCTCTCGTCGGCTTCAAAAAAGAGCTCGACCTGCAAGTCGAAATCATCCACCGCGTCGCCAAAGAAGTCATGGCGGAGAAAAAAGTGAAATTCACTTATCTCGTCGGCACGATGATCGAAGTTCCTCGTGGTGCTCTCACCGCCGATGAAATTGCGAACACCGCGCAATTCTTCAGCTTCGGGACAAACGACCTGACCCAAACCGCCCTCGGCATGAGCCGTGACGACATGGGTTCGTTCTTGGGTGCTTACACCGAGAATGAAATCTTCAAGAAAAACCCGTTTGCCAGCTTGGATCAAACAGGGGTCGGACAACTCATTGAAATCGCCATTGCAAAAGGCCGCAAGACGAACAAGGACATCAAACTTGGGATCTGCGGTGAGCACGGAGGAGATCCTGATTCCGTCCGCTTCTGCCACAATGTCGGTCTCACCTATGTGAGCTGCTCGCCCTTCCGGGTGCCGGTCGCTCGTTTGGCGGCTGCGCAAGCGGCTTTGGTTTGATGCCTTCACGGGCACAGCGAACTAAAAATTAACTTCAACCAGAAACGCCTGGGAGGTCTTCCTCCCAGGCGTTTTTTTTGCATCAG
>DYNR01000416.1 GCA_020720945.1 Chthoniobacter flavus
TGAAATTTTCCTTCCACGGGGACAAAAAACCGCTAAAAAGCGGTGCTTGCAGTTTTTTTTCGGGCACTTACTATGCAGAATTTCATGTTGTTACGACTCTTCACTTTACTACTGGCCGCAGGGCTTTGTTGCGGGACAGCTTCGGCCCAAACGCGGAAACCAAAAACGCAAACGCCTCAAAATCAACAAGGTGCGAATACCGAAGGCCCCGATAGCGAAACCGCCGCCGCCGATTTGAACCAGGCGGAATCCGTCGAACAAAGCGGCTCCGCCCCTTCCTCCTTGGCCGCCTACTCGGGCGTCGCCCGCAAACACCGATTCACTTCGCAAGGTGCGACCGCGCTCCTCCGCTACGCAAAAATCCTCCAAGACTCGGGCGAACTGGAAAAAGCATTCAAAAATTACAGCCTCTTCCTCTCGGACTACCCGGACTCCCGCCGCTTCGAGGAAGCCGTCAAAGGGCAAATCGAAATCGCCAACGCCTTCTTGGATGGACGCAAAATGAAGTTCCTCGGCATCGGTGTCACCTCTGGCTACGAGCAAGCGGAAAAAATGTTTTCCTCGGTCTTGGCGACCTCCCCCTTCAGCAAATACGCGCCCACCGCCCAGTTCAACTTGGGTCTCGCCTACGAACGCCAAGGAAAAATGCAAGAGGCCGCCACCGCTTACCAAACCGTCCTCGACCGCTACCCAAACAGCCCCGTCTGCCCGAACGCCCTCTACCAAATCGGCTATGTCTATATGCGCATCGGCACCGTCCAAGGCTCGGAAGACTTGAGCGCCCTCGTCCAAGCAAAAAACACTTTCGAGGACTTCCTCATGCAATACCCGAAAAACGAAAAAGCCCCGCAAGCAAAAGAAAACTTGCTCTCGATGCAATCGCGGGAAACGGGCGACTATTACACCATCGCCCACTTTTACGACAAAAGCAAAAACTTCAAATCGGCGTTCATTTACTACAACGAGGTGATCCGCCAACTCCCCGATAGCGAAAAAGCGCAAATCGCCAAAGCCCGCATCGAGGAACTGCGGAGCGAACACGGCGATGACTCCTTGCGCACCGGCCCAGAAAAAGTCGAAACCGGAGACCGTGCTCTGACCCGCCGCCGCCTCCAAGCCCAAGTGGAAACCACCGCCCTAGCCGACTACGCTGGCCCCCCGCGCAGCAGCGTCGTCCCCGAGCAACTCCCCGCCGTCAAAACCCGCCTCCGCACCCAATCTCGCGATGTCTCCCCCCTCCCACCCGTAGAACCCGATCTGCCAACACAATGAAATCTCGCCGCTCCATCCTCGCCATCTGCTCGCTCTCTTTGCTCGCCCTGCTCGCAGGTTGCGGCTACCACCTCGGCGAAATCCGACCCACCCCCATGCGCTCGGTTCGCACCGTCTCCGTCCCTACCTTCAAAAATCGCACCTACCGCCCCCGTGTCGATGTCCTGCTCGCAGACACCCTCATCCGCCTCATCCAAGTGGACGGGACTTACCAAGTCTCCGACTCCGACCACTCCGATGCCATCATCTACGGAACGGTCAACGCGGTCACCCGCAACCCGATCCGCTCTGCCACCAGCAATGTCCTCCAAACCACGGAATACCAGCTCACCTTGGTCATCGAATACGAAGTCCAAGACAGCATGACGGGCGCAAATCTCCTTTCCGGCTCGGTCACGGGAAGCACCACTTTCTTCCCGACAGGCGACCTCGTCACCGACGAACGCCAAGCCTTCTCCGTCGCAGCCCAACGCGCCTGCTCAAACTTGGTCACGATCTTGAGCGAGGGCTGGTAAAATCCCCGCCCTCCGCCTTCCCATGCCGGCAATCATTCCAACCCTTG
>DYNR01000417.1 GCA_020720945.1 Chthoniobacter flavus
CTTATTGCATCCGCACATTGCATTCCAGTTTCCATCGTTCCCCAGAAGGTGCGTGGACGAGGTAAAGCTCGAGGTTGCCCAATTCCGTCACGCAAGCTTCCATGCGGACGGGCACTTCTTCGCCCGGTGCGTGGCCTGGAGGCGGCGGGATTTCTACCTGCATACGGGCAGATTCTTCGAGTTCTTCGACCGTAGGCAAGACGATGCCCGGCAAGTCGCCCGCCCGCACTTCCGAGTGGAAAAAGCGAAACTCCGAAGACTCTCCCGTCGATAAGAAAAATTCTTCGTCCGGCAGGGCGACGCTCGTTCCTTCTTCCATGCCTTGAGGGGCGACGCAAAGGGCTTTGACGGCGGTGCGGCGACCGGGGACAGCCATCGCGGAGGATTCCATTCCGATGTAGTAAGAACGGGCGGTTCCCGATTTGATTCGGAGGCCGCGTCCGGTGGCGCGGAGACGGGCGTAGGCGGATGCGCCGATTGCGACGGCGTGGTCTGGTTGGGCACCTTCGAGTTCCTTGACGGGATGCCCTGCCCAATGGCCGAGTAGTTCCAAGACCCGAGCGCGGAACGGGCGGGCGTTGAAAACTCCGCCGTTGAAGAGGACGGCATCGGGAAGCAGGAGAGGAGATGCGTCTAGGCGTTGGGAGCCGCCGACGGCTTCCAGCAAGTGAGAAGAGGAAGCGGCATTCGTTTTGGCGCGAGCCAAGAAGCGGGCGAGGTGTTTTGAAATAGCGGCATCGGCGGCGTATGGCAGACCGGATTCCCGCAACCCGCCAGAGCGGCGCATCGCCGGCATATCCGTGGGGCCGACGAGAGGGAAAAACCCGTTTAGCGCGGTGGCGTCCACTTGTTCGCGGGTCAATGTCGCGCTGATCGAAGAAGCCAGCAAGCGGCTACTGTGCGAAGCGACGGCGATTGGCACCTCGTAAGGAGCATTCTCCGAAAGGAGGGTTTCTTTGGCTGCACGCACCGACTGGATCAAGGAAAGGAATAGCCATTCATCGAGTTCCGTTCCCGCAGATGCCAATTTTTCCGCCACATCGTGGGCCAGGGCGAGGTCCATATTGTCGCCACCGAGGAGGAGGTGTTCGCCCACCGCCACCCGTTCGAGAGCTAAATCACCGTCTTTGCCCGTGACGGCGATGAGGCTGAAATCCGCTGTTCCGCCGCCCACATCGCAGACCAGCAAGAGATTCCCGCTTTTCACCTGCGCGCGCCAGTCGTTGCCTTGGTTTTCCAGCCACGCGTAAAAAGCGGCTTGGGGTTCTTCGAGGAGGGTGACCTCTCCGAGTCCTGCTTCCCGTGCCGCTTCGAGAGTCAGGGAGCGCGCGGCTTCATCGAACGAAGCGGGGACGGTCACGACCAGTTCGGAGAAACTCGTTGAAGGGTCGGAGGTTTTGCAACTCGAAAGGAGGTGGGAGAGGACTTGTTTGGCCGCGGCGACTGGCGACCATTTTTGAGAAACGACCTGGCTGCCCCAAGGCAGGATCGCGCCCTTCCTGTCCGCGTGGGTCTGGCAGAGCCAGCTTTTTGCGGAGGCGATCAGGCGGTCGGGTTGGAGTGCCCCTTTTTCTCGGGCGAAAGAGCCGATGAACCAGTTCCGGTTTTCGCCTGTCCACGGAAGAGCCAGCGAGCCTTCGGGGATTTCACCTTCGGCGGCCAAGTAGATGGCGGAAGGCAAAAGGTTTTTTTCGCCGGTTCCGTTTGCGGAGACGGTTTGGGTGATGGGGACGACCGAAGGTTTTCCTTCTTCGCCAGCCCGTGCGACGGCGCAGTTGCTCGTCCCTAGGTCGATGCCGATAAAGTCATTCATTGAAAAATAAATTT
>DYNR01000418.1 GCA_020720945.1 Chthoniobacter flavus
AAACAACGCAGCGCACGCCGCGAAAAGTAAGGGTTTTTTCATTGTATTTTTCATTTGATTTTGTTTTTCCTCTCAACACGGCAGCGAAATCGTTTATCTCGTTTTCTATCAAGCAGATACACCGCAAGAAAAACAGCGACAAAGTCTCTCTCCAGCCACTACGCACCGAAAACTAGAGCAAAAAAAAAAAACGCAACCATTTCTCGCGTCTTGCTCTGAAAAAGTTTGCCCCCTGCTCAAAACCAGAAACTCGAGTCTCCGCACTCGCCTTCCCCTCCTTCCCCTCCCTCCTTTTTGAACTCTCTCAACTTGTTGTGCTTGACCCTGCAAGGCTATGTGCTATTCCGAGAAGGAAAAGGAATTAGCAAAATGCGTTGTCCGAAATGTCAAGAAATCGAGGATCGGGTGATCGATTCTCGGATGTCCAAAGAGGGTGATTCAATCCGTCGTCGCAGGGAGTGTTCTGCGTGTGGGACACGGTTCACGACCTACGAGCAAATCGAACGGATCGAGTTGCGGGTGCTCAAAAGGGACGGCAGACACGAACTTTTCGAACGCAAGAAACTGCTCACCAGCTTTGAAAAAGCCTGCGAAAAAAGGCCGATCCCCATGAATGAAATCGACCGTTGCATCGATGAAATCATCCAAGAAATCGAAACGGAAAACACCCGCGAAATCAGCACTCGCACCATCGGTTTGAAAGTGATGGAAAAGTTGCATCTCGTTGACCCCGTGGCGTATGTCCGTTTCGCTTCCGTCTATCGCCGCTTCGAGGAAATCGGCGATTTCCTCGAAGAAATCCAAACGATGGAAAAACGGGCAATCAAATCTCCCGAGCAAATGGAACTCTTTCCGGAAAAATGATCGCCTTTGCAGACTACCGTCCTCTGATCCTCCACGCGGGCGGAGAGCTTTCCCGTTTCGACCGGGACTGGGTGCTCGATTCCCTGGAACTGGCATTTTTCCGCGCCGGCGCAGAAAAAGTTTGGTATGCTTGGGATGTCGCGCAAACCGTGTCGCTGTTTATATCCGAGAATTACAAAGGGGAAGTGCTCCCCGCCTGCATTTTAGAAAAACTGATTCTGCGGCTGCTGAAAGCCGAAGGCATCGCCGAAGAAATGGAAGGCGTCGCCGAAAAATTCCGCTTCGCCCCGCCCCACGCCACAATCGATCTGGCGAAGTTTGCCGTGGCGGCAGGCAGCAGCTTCGAGCTTGGGTTCTTCGGGATTTTAGCGGAGGAACTTTCTGGCGTTTTTTCCCGTAATGTCTTGCGGCTCCGCTGTTTCGGATTGGAAGAATGCGTCAGAATCCTCTGCGGCGGAAAGCGCTGGCGAAAGGACTGCGGGGTTTTGCGCGAAGAAATCGTTTCCTACATCCGCACCCGTTTGGCAGCACCGCCAGAGCCCGTTTTCAAAATTCAATTCCCATGACAATCTTCGAGAAAATCATCGCCCGCGAAATCCCCGCCGACATCGTCCACGAAGATGCCCTCTGTCTGGCGTTTCGAGACATCCAGCCGCATGCCCCCTCCCACTTGCTGGTAATCCCAAAAAAAGCGATCCCCCGCATCGCCGAAGCGGCAGCCGAAGACAAAGAATTGCTGGGACATCTTTTTCTCGTCGCCTCGCGTGTGGCAGAAAAAGAAGGAATCGCCAAAAGCGGCTACCGGATCGTGGTCAACTGCGGGGCGGACGGCGGCGAAACCGTCCCTCACCTGCATATCCACATTTTGGGAGGACGCCCTCTGGCGTGGCCTCCCGGCTAGATGAATCCCTGAATCCGTGAGATAAATGCAAAGAAGATCTGTAAGGCATTGGAGCGAAA
>DYNR01000130.1 GCA_020720945.1 Chthoniobacter flavus
GGAAAAATCAATTTCATCGGAAAAAATAAAAACGATGTTTGGCTTCTTTTTTCCCGTCTCCGCAAACGCGGAAAATGCGGAGGGGAAAAACCCCGAGAGGAGGGGCAACAACGCCAGTTTAAGAAAATCGCGCCTCGGGATTGCGGAGTTTTCCGGAGGGGTTGCGGGGTTACTGAGCGACGGTTGTTGGTGCATAATTTTTTTCAGGTGGACGGTCTGTGATCAGGCGGGAGATCCCCTCCCAACCGCACAGGCGAACCATATCTTTTTTGAGCCACTTGGTGTGATCGGCCAAAACGATGGACTCTTGCGCCGAAGCCATCATGGCCAGTTCGCTTTCGACGACGAGTTGGTTGGTGTTTGTTATCCCGTTTTCGTCCAAGCCTCCGGCAGAAAGAAACGCCCGGCGAGCGTTGTAAAAACGGAGGTTCTCGACGGCCTGTGGCCCGACTAACAAACCCGAACGAGGATACAGAAAACCGCCTGTCAGAAACACTTCGGCCCCACCGACACCCGTTCTATACTGGTCGATGCGATGCGCTATCAAAATGGAATTGGTCAAAATCCGCACTGGCCGATTCGCCAAAAAAGGTGCCATCCGCACCGTCGTCGTTCCGCCGTCAATGATGATCACTTCCCCGTCTCCGACGAGAGCCGCAGCAGCTTGCGCGATTTTCTCTTTTTCCTGCGGATGCAAGGAGTCCCTCAATCCGCTCGGCAACATTTCGGCATTCCCGTCTCGCCCTGCCCCTTCGGGAATCCGTATCCCTCCCCACACCCTCTCGGCACTCCCCGTATCGACAAGACGCGAGACAACCCGCCTCGCCGTCGCCGGAGAAATAGAAAAAACCGCGCACAGTTCCTCGACCCCCGTCTCGCCGCGACCCCGCAAATATTCGAGGATTTGCTGGTCGCGAAAACGGGATTTCAAGCCCTGCGCTTTTTGTTCCTGTTTCAACCTTCCAAAATCTCTGTCCCGATCCCTTTGTCGGTAAAAATTTCCAGCAACAAACAGTGCGGGATCGCCCCGCAAATCATGTGGATTTTTCCGACTCCCTTCCGCAACGCCCCCACGGCGGATTGCACTTTCGGGATCATTCCACCTCCCAAAATTTTCTCTTGGATCAAGCCGGGAACCTCCGAAATTTTCACGCTGGAAATCAGGGAATCCGGCTTCTTTTGGTCGCGCAGAATTCCTCGCACATCGCTGATGTAGATGAGCTTATGCGCGTGCAAACCGATTGCCAGCGCTGCGGCCGCTATGTCGGCATTGATGTTCAAAACCGTCCCGTCCTCGGCTGCCCCGATCGGGGAAATCACGGGCACCACCTCTTGTTCCACCAAAGTGTGGACTTCGTTGATATCGACATCTGCGGCCTCCCCCACAAAACCGATATCGACCATTTCTCCGTTCTCGTCGATTTGCGGGTCTAGCGGTTTGGCGATGAAAACATCTTTTCCCGAAAGCCCGTGCGCCCTCCCGCGAAACCCCAAAATGGTTTTTACGATGCTCGGGTTGATCTCCCTGTCCAACGCTTCTTCGACCAAATGCACCGCCCGCTCGTCTGTCACCCGCAATCCGTTGACGAAGCGGGCACTCATTCCCGCGTCCTTCATTTTTTGCGTGATCACTTTCCCGCCGCCATGAACGACGACGGGGTTAATGCCCACGGCTTCGAGAAAAACGATGTCGCGCAAGAGGCGATCCACCTGGTGCGGGTCGTCCATCGCGCTGCCCCCGTATTTGATTACAAATGTCTGGCCGCGAAAGTTTTGGATGTAGGGAAGAGCCTCGACCAAAATTGCCGCCCGCGCCTCCAGTTCCGGATCGTGTATCATGTCTGTTCCTTGCTGGTTTTCCATTTACTCGCTCAGGTTCAACCGCACATACTCCTCGGTCAAATCGGACGACAAAACGCGGTAAGTCGCATCTCCGCCCCCCAAGTCGATGGTAATCGTAAATTCTTGTTTTTCTGCGACTTGCTTCACTTTTTTCGGGTCGGCAGGACCGAGTTGCCCCCCCTTGACCAAATGCAATTCGTCGTAAAAAATGTCGATGGCGGACGGGTCGAAATCCGCCCCCGAATACCCCAAAGCATCGACGATGCGCCCCCAGTTGGGGTCTTGCCCCGCCCACGCGCACTTGAGCAAAACAGAATTTGCCACTGCTTCCGCCGCTTTTTTTGCATCGGCTAACGAACTCGCCCCCCGCAAATCAATCTCGACAATCTTCGTCGTCCCTTCTCCATCTCCCACGATCATCCGCGCCAAATCCGCGCAAACTCGCTCGACCACTTCCGTGAAAGCTCCAGTCGCCTCGGCATCGTCCTCCATGATTTTTACGCCAGATTTCCCGTTGCCGAGCAGCAACACGGTATCGTTGGTGCTCATGTCCCCATCGATGGTGATCCGGTTAAAAGTCCGCTCGACGACATCTGCCAAAATCTGTTGCGCGAGTTTGCCATCGAGTTCTGCATCGGTCGTGATCACGCATAACATGGTCGCCATGTTGGGGTTAATCATCCCTGCGCCTTTTGCCATGCCGCCAACTTTCACCTGTTTCCCGCCAAGAGAAAACGAAAACGCGGCTTCTTTCGGATGGGTGTCGCTCGTCATGATTGCCACCGCCGCCTCCCTGTTTCCTTCGCATGACAACCGCTCCGGCAACCCGTCAAATCCGTCGCGAACTTTTTCCATCGGCATGGGAACTCCGATTCGCCCCGTCGAACAAACCAAGTAATTTTCTTGGCTTCCCCCAAACTTTTCTGCGGCGAGGCGGCACATCTCTTCCGCATCCGCCAAACCTTGTTCGCCCGTGCAAGCATTTGCGTTCCCGCTGTTGAGCACCACCCCGCGATGGCATCCGCTTCCCAAGTTTTTTTTGGAAATCAAAACTGGGGCCGCCTGCACGCGGTTTTGGGTGAACACACCCGCAGCAACGCAAGGCGATTCCGAAAGCACCACTGCCAAATCGTCCTTCTCCGAAAAGACCCGTTTGATGCCCGCCTTCAATGACCCGGCGAGAAATCCCGCCGCCGCACACACTCCTCCGTCCATTTTTTCCATCGTCGTTTTCACAATAAACCTTCCGTTTCTGTTAATCCAAACATCAAGTTAAAGCACTGGATTCCTTGGCCGCCTGCTCCCTTGATTAAATTGTCTTCTGCGCTCAGCAAAATGAGCCGCCCCGTCCTGCCGTCCACCCGCAACCCGATGTCGCAAAAGTTCGTTCCCACCACGCATTTGGTATCCGGCAACCCGTCGAGAACACGCACAAAGGGTTCTCCTTCATAGGCTTGCAGCAACGCCTGGAGCATTTGTTCCCCGGTTGCCCCGGCGCGCGGCATCGCGAAAATAGTGGTGTGGATCCCCCGCGTCATCGGCGCCAAATGGGGGACGAAAGTAATGAGAACCTCGCGGCCTGCCGCATGGGAAAGCTCTTGTTCGATCTCGGAAAGATGCCGGTGTTTCGGGATTCCGTAAGCCCGCAAACTTCCCGAGCACTCGGCGAAGAGCAACGATTCGTCGGCCTTCCTTCCTGCTCCGCTTGTGCCGCTCGCGCTGGATACGGCGATGGTGTCTGCCTGCAACAAGCCCGCCCGCAACAGCGGCAGCAGCGGCAACAAAATGCTCGTCGGATAACAGCCAGGCGCCGCGAGCAATTTGGCTCCCCGTATTTTTTCGCGGTAAGCTTCGGGCAACCCGTAAACGGCCTCCGCCAACAAATCGGGAGCGGGGTGCTCGCTCGAATAAAACTCCTTGTAAACCGCCGCGTCGTTCAACCGAAAATCGGCGCTGATGTCCACCACCCGTTTGCCGGCCGCAACCAGTGGCAACGCAAATTCCGCGGCCACCCCGTGCGGCAATGCCAAGAAAAAACACTCCGCGCCCGTCGCCAACAAACCGTCGATTGTCGGCTCCAAAAAACGGACTTCCGCCCCAGGCACGCCAGAAAAACGCGGGAACACTTGCCCCAATTTTTTCCCCGCATGTTGCCGGGAGGTCACCCCCGCCAACTCCGCGCCCGGATGACCCAACAACAGCCTCACGAGTTCCTCCCCGGAATACCCGTTGGCACCGACTACCGTAACTGGAATTTTGTTCTTCATTTCTCTGCTCTCCTCGCCGCAAAAAAACTCTGGCCGATTCCGCTTGCGGCAAAAAAAATCGCGCCCATCTCGCCCCCCTACTTACCGCAAATCCCAAACTTTGAAAATCTGAAACTTGATGCTTGTATTTGTTTTCGAATCTTGGCAGTCTCTCCTCCTGTCGAAAAAAACGGGCCGTAGCACAGCTTGGTAGTGCGCTTGAATGGGGTTCAAGAGGTCGCAGGTTCGAATCCTGTCGGCCCGATTTTCGAAACTCTTCAAAACAGGGAGAGTCACCAGGCACCCGCAGTTCCTCCCGCCTTCCCCCCAAAAAAAGAAACCCTTCCTTTTTCGCACTCGCCGAAACATCCAAACAAACTTTCTTCCCGTGTTGGAATAGGAGTTGCAAAACCGACAAAAAAACCGTTCAAATGTCCCTGTCGCAAGGCTGCCCCAAACGGAGAAGTATTTGAGCTTCTTTCTTTCGGGAAAAAACCGTGCGGCAATAGTAACAAATACACTCATGGACCGAAGGATTTTTCTTTTTGCTGGAAGCGGGGCATTGCTGGTTTTAACGGCTGCCGTTTTTGCTCAAACCAACACAAACGCGCCGATTCCGTTGCCCGCAAGAACGGCCGAAGTCGCCCCCACAGCAACCCCGGCGGCCAGCCCGCAACCATCGCCCGCAAAAAACACGGCAGCTCCCCTGCCTTCCCCGCAACCATCGCCATCCTCTTCGGGTCTCCCTCTGCCTACGGAATCCGCAAATGTCGGACAAGCCGTTGATTTCCAACAAAATGCGGCAAAAGCAAACCCTACGCCAACCCCCGATCCGCTCGAGACGACCCTCTCTCCCCAAGCCCTCGGTTTGCCGGATGTTTTGACCGATCAGCCGATTGTCCCCAAAGATTTAATCAGCCCGATCCCCAAACCTTCGACCAATGTAGGACAGAACACCGTCAAAACTTCCGAAGAAACCCTCGCCAAACTTCGCGCCGTCGCAAAAGGGAAAACGCCGCCACCCGCCGACAAAAAAATGACGATCGAGCAAGCGGTCGATTTTGCGCTTCGGCACAACCCGGATGTCTTGGCTTCCATCCAAGAAATTCGCCTCACGCAGGGAAAAATGATCAGCGTGGTTTCCCAAGTGCTTCCCCAGCTCGTCTCGACCTCGGCATACAACTACCAGCAACAATCGTTGGCGGGCCCCGGCAACTCCTCCCTCCCCGGCGCATCCGCCCCCCAAAACCGCTTCTGGAATATGCAGCTCGGCGTCAGCCAACTCTTGTTCGATAGCGGTGCCGCAATCAGCGGAATCCAGGCCGCCAAATACATCGAAACCGCCTCCTACTTCCAGCTCCGCAAAACCATCGACAAAACGATTTCCGATGTAAAAACCAACTTCTTTCAAGTGATCCTCAACCGCGCCCTGATCATCGCGCAAGAGCAATCCGTGGCTCTGCTGGAAAGCCAGTTGCAAGACCAGATCAACCGCTTCGAGGCGGGCACCGTCCCCCGCTTCAATGTGCTGCAAGCCGAAGTCGCCCTCGCCAACGCCATCCCTCCTCTCATCGAAGCAAGAAACAATTTGCGCATTTCCCAATACCAACTCGTCCGTCTCTTGGGGATGAACTACGACCATTCGAACTTGGTGCAAGTCCCCTTCGATGTTACTGGCTCTTTGGATTTCACCTACCGAAAAATCAACACGGAGGAATCCGTCCGCACGGCTTTAATCCAAAATCCTGAACTCAAAGCCATCCGCCAAGACATCCTCACGCAAGCCGCACAAGTCAATGTCGCCCTCGCCGGCTACGGTCCCAAGGTCACGGCAAACGCAGGCTACGAATGGCAAAACGACCCCGCCTTCCGCGATTTGGGGCAAATTTTGAACGGGTGGTTTTTCGGTCTTCAAGGCAGTTGGGCACTTTTTGACGGCTTCCTGACAGCAGGGAATGTCCAGCAGGCAAAAGCCCGGTTGATGCAGTCAAAAATCTCCTACGACAACGCGGTCCGCACCGTCATCCTCACCGTGCAAGAAGCGATTTCCAACTTGCAACAAGCGCGAGAAACCATCGACAGCCAACAGGCGAGCGTGGCGCAAGCGACCGAAGCTCTCCGCCTTTCCCGCGAACGCCTCGATGCGGGGGCGGGCACCCAGCTCGATGTTTTGAACGCGCAAGTCGCTCTCTTGCAGGCACAAACAACGCTCCTGCAAGCGAGGTATTCCTACATCGCCGCGCTGGCGCAATACGATGCCGCACTCTCTCTCGACACGAAATGGGAAGAGGCTTTCAACGACCCTCTCGCCGCACCGGAAAAACGCAAATTCATCAAAGTGAATTTGCCCGATGCCCCGCAACCAAAACTCCCCCGCGTGTTTCGTGGCGAAGATCCTCTTTCGGGCGTAATCAAACCCGACGGGAAACCTGCGGTGAAATCCGGGGATAAACCGGAAAACAAAAAAGCTCCCGCAAAAATCAAACCTGCTCCGACACCCAAACCGACACCCAAACCAACCCCCACATCGAAGACCAAGGCGGCAACCGGAAATTAGCCCGAGTTCCGCTCGGGCGATAGCTCGTTCGGGCTGACAACGCAGCACTGGATCAAAACGACAAGTTCGATGAGACATTTCATGATGGACTGGACACTGGGGCT
>DYNR01000419.1 GCA_020720945.1 Chthoniobacter flavus
GTTACAACCCGGCTTCGATCACTTGGAACACCGCGGTGTTGTCTTGGAAGCCTTTCGGGAAAACGGAATTTTTTCCCCCATAAAAAAATCCAAGAGAGTCCGTCGCAACAGGGACGGGAGCAGGCATGGAGAATGCGACGGGTTCCAGCGTAGCGTCGGCTGATGCGGGGTTCCCCGGTCCCGTTGCCCATGTCAACGCGGGGACTCCTTGCGAGGATTGGCCGAGAGCGGCCAAACCGCTGTCGCCCTTCGCGCCGATTCCGTTGAGTTGGCAACCCCCGAGCGACAAAGTTCCCGCAACGATCACCATGCTGTTTTCCCCGGCAAAGTCGATTGCAGATGCCACGGCTTGATCCACTTGCACCAACTCTTTTAGCAATTTTTCTCCCGCGTTTTGCGCCGCCGCTTTGCTGAGTCCGCTGCAATCCACGACCAGGAAATACCCCTTCCTCTGATACTGCAAAAGCTCGATTGCGCTTTTGACCATCGCGACAAAATCGGGTTCGCCAGACTTGCCTTCAAACGAACCGGAAAACGCCATTTCTTCGGGGGCAAAAATCCCAAAAACCTGCGGGAATTTCCATGTCGGCGTGTTGAGCATTTCCGAACGCGTCCGCACGATGTCGTAACCGCTCTGCCTTGCAAGCAACATTAAGTCCTTGCCGTCCTTGCGGTTACCGCCTTTGACTTCGGGAATCAAGCCGTTTGCCCCCCCGCCGAACACGAGGTCAGGACGCTTTTCGATCAAGGAAAGAGACACTTGTTCAAAATTGTTTCCATCGCATCCCGGCGCATAAAAAGCAGCCAAAGTCGGAGCGGTGATTTTCCCTGCGGTCACGACGCCCACGGCGCGTCCCCGCTCCCTGGCGATTTCGAGCAAAGTCGGCGACCGTTCGCCTTGCTCTCCCATCGACAACTGCCCGTTCAAAGATTTTTTTCCTGTCGCCATCGCGCTGGCGACGGCGGACGGATCTCCCGCGACAAAATCGGCACTCGAATTTCTCAGCAAAGCGACATCGGAAATTTTCTCGAAGTTCAGTCGGCTTTCTGCGCCCCCCGAATACACCCTCGCTGCCGTCAGAGTTGCCGTATTCAAGTTCGGTACCAAAAACAAAATAACCCCGAACGGTTTTTGAATCACCCAAGAGGAATAAAACAAAACTCCCCCTCCGACAAAAATCCCCAGACACAAAAACGCTAACACCAAATTGCGAAACTTATTTTTCATGGAAAACGCTGACCCGCACAAAGAGCAAATCCTAGCTTGCCTTGCAATCAAATAACCGCCCAACAAGAATTTTTTTTTGCAACGCCGCCGAAAAAGGAAGGTGCTGGAGCGTCTTGCTCCCAAGCGGGAGAATTCCGAAGTTCAGACATTCTGGCATCTGCCCGTAAAAAACAGTGTATGAGGAAATGCAAGGAACTCGGGCAAGCCCTGATCAATGGATTTGAAACAGAAGGCAACCAAGGAAATAAAGGGGGTGGAGAATCGTGCGCCGGCCTAACGATGAGGAATTTCCAGCACCAACGGTGCGTGCTGAGATAGCCCAGGGCAACGCCCTGGGAATGGTTCAAGAAAATACGCCAAGCCCTGTAGGGGCGACCGAATCTCCCGCAAAGCAAACGCATTCAATCAAATACAATTTCCGGAGCCGCATTCGGAATTTGTTTTTCCCGAGTCTTAGTGCGCCCTTTCAGGGCTTGGGTCAGCAATTCTCATTTTATTAAAGGAGTTAAACATCCGAAAGTGCGGCGAGGCCTCCTAGGCAAGGTAGCGAGAGGATTGGCGAGTGCCTGATTCCTCCGGTGGAGACATTTG
>DYNR01000131.1 GCA_020720945.1 Chthoniobacter flavus
ATCTTCTTTGCATTTATCTCACGGATTCAGGCAAGAAAGAACCATAGCAAAAACTCCACAATTATCTTTAATAGCTCTGATAATCACCGGGTTATGCAAAACTTCAGCCTTTTTCTCCAAACCGTTTTGTTGGAACCTTGGGCAGGTGCAAACCAAAAAACGCACTCCGAGAAGTTGGCTACCACCCCGATTTCCTCACCCGTAAATCCACCCAACTACCCGCCTATCGCTTTTCCAAAATCCAACCGTAAGAAGCAATTCCCTGCGACTCAAACCTTCCTTGAAATTCTGTCTTTGGCCACCCCCCAACCGGATCTTCTCCCGTCAAAACCCACCCATCCAAAAGTCCCACAAATTTCAAAGTTTCTCTCCAATAAAATTCCTGATCAGTCAAAAAACGAAGCCTCCCCCCGCATTTCAATACTCGGTGAAACGCAGAAAACGAACGAGGTTGGAGCAATCGACGCGGTGCGTGCCGCCGCTTGGGCCACGGA
Organism: Chthoniobacter flavus; assembly: GCA_020720945.1. Lineage (GTDB taxonomy): Bacteria > Verrucomicrobiota > Verrucomicrobiia > Chthoniobacterales > DYNR01 > DYNR01. The sequence goes on from DYNR01000131.1 coordinate 495, forward strand.
TCGGGAAATAACACATGCAACCAGTCCGCACTCTCGGGCGGAACCACCTGCTCCAAAACCTCTACAATCTCACCACCAATCACTCTAGCGTTTTCCAAATTCTTATTTCGTATCTTCTTTTGCGTCCTACAAACCCGCAGCTTTTGTCTTTCAACCCCTAAAAAATTCCGCCCCGGATTCGCCTCCGCCATCTGCACCAAAAAAACTCCCCTCGCGCAACCTAAATCCAATTCGAGCCCCCCAGACGCTCCCAACCACTCCGCATCTACCGAAATAACCTCACTGCCTTCTCTCATCCATCACTCCATATTGAAAAAATAGCCTCTCTAACTCGGCAGATGTCGCTTTGGAATCGAATCGAACGCGGGCAACCGCCGCCCCCTCCTTCCCCATCGCCTCGGCTTTCGCCCGATCCTGCAACATCTCGCGCAACGCCCCCGCAAGCGCAGGCACTCCGTGCTCTTCCACCAACAAACCCGTTTTCCCCTCTTCGACCATTTCCGGAACTCCTGCCAACCGCGTAGAAACTACCGGCAACTCCGCCGCCATCGCTTCCATGATGACCGTCGGCAAATTGTCCATTCCCCCATCGGATTCGGTGCAACACGCCAACGCAAACACGCTCGCCTGGTGCAAAAAGTCTCGGATTTGCCCTTCGCTCTTCGGCCCCGTCACATGCACTTTTCCGCCCAACCCCAACCTCATAATTTGCTCGCGCATCGCAGATTCTCCCGCCCCTTCCCCTATCAAATAACAGTCAAAATCCAAATCTCCCAACAATGCACACGCTTGAATCAAATCGGAATACCCTTTCTTTTCGATATAACGCCCAACGGAAACAATCGAAGGCCTAGACATTTTTTCTTTTTCTGCCACGGGCTTCGCAAAACTCGCCGTGTCAATCCCGTTGTAAACTCTGTGCATCTTTTCAGCGGATTCCGGAAAACGCCCACACAACTGCCGCACGCTAAAGTCGCTGACCGTCACCACAAACTTCGCTTCCCGAAACAAATCCCCCAAAAACAACCCAGGCGAATCAACAAAAAAATCGTTCGCATGCGCCGTAATGCTGTAAGGAATCCCGTAATGTCGCCAAACCCAAAATGCCGTCCTCGCCGCACGACCAGCGAAATGAATATGCAAATGGCGAACCCCCGCATCCCGCAACCGCGGTCCCAACCACGCCGCTTCTGCCGCCCGCCGCCTCCCTCCTTCCACTCCCCACGCAGAAAATATCTCTTTCTTGATCTTCCTAGAACGAAAGGAAAACGGTGTCCACCACTTCTTTGCCCACGCTTCTACATCGGGCAGCGTCTGGGTCCGGGCATACAGTCCTTCCTCAAAATGCTTGGTTTTTTCTCCCGCAACAGAAGTCAAAGAATAAACGGGAAACTCGTAGCCCATCTGGAGCCACCGGGCAACCTCGCGAGCACAAAAAGTCTGCGTAAAACTAGGAAACCGCTCAAAAAGATACGCGTAACCAGACGGGGATTTCACGCCACTTTTTTATCCGCCCGCCGTTTGACCACCGGCGTTTTCTTCCCTTCCACCACGGCCCGGTTGATCGTCACGCTCTCAATGTCCTTCCGACCCGGAATGTCATACATCACATCCAGCATGATTTTTTCCAACAAGGAACGCAACGCCCTAGCTCCAGTCCCTTTGCGAACCGCCTCTTCGGCCAATGCTTTCAGTGCATCTTTGCCAAAAAATAACTGCACTCCTTCCAAAGAGAGCAACTTCCCATATTGCTTGGTCAACGCATTCTTGGGTTCAGTCAAAATGGTCACCAACTCCTCTTCGGTCAACTCGGCCAAAGATGCGATCACTGGCAACCTCCCGATAAACTCGGGAATCAGCCCAAACGAAAGCAAATCCTCGGGCTCAACATTCGCCATGGCTTCTGCTACGGCTTTTTCGTGCCCCATCACCGCATCTCGGGCATGAAAGCCCATCGCCTTCGCACTAGTCCGTCTGCCCACAATCTTATCCAACCCGACAAACGCCCCACCACAAATAAACAAAATTTTAGATGTATCAACGCGGATGTATTCCTGCTGCGGGTGCTTGCGCCCCCCTTGCGGCGGAACACTGCAAATCGTCCCCTCTAAAATTTTTAACAAAGCCTGCTGGACTCCTTCGCCAGAGACATCGCGAGTGATGCTCACATTCTCCGTTTTGCGCCCAATTTTGTCGATTTCATCGATATAGACAATCCCCGTCTCCGCCTTCTTGACATCGAAATCGGCGGCTTGCAACAACCGGAGAATGATATTTTCGACATCTTCGCCCACATATCCCGCTTCCGTGATCGTCGTAGCATCGGCTATCGTGAAAGGAACATCGAGCACCCGCGCCAAGGTCTTTGCCAACAAGGTCTTGCCCGAACCTGTCGGCCCGATCAAAAGGATGTTGCTTTTCTCAATTTCCACATCCGCAAACAAATCGGAGGGTTTGATTCCACCGGATTCGCTCGGCGGACTCTGCGTAAGCCGTTTGAAATGGTTGTGAACAGCAACGGAAAGAGTTTTTTTTGCCAAAGTTTGCCCCACGACAAAATCATCGAGCGTTTTGCAAATATCGGCAGGCTTGGGAACCCGCAACTTCTTTTTAGGTCCGCTACTTTGCTCGCCTAGCTCTTTTGACAAAACTCCGGTACAAATTGCAACGCAACTATCGCAAATATACACGCCGGGCCCTGCGATCAGCTTGCGAACCTCGTTTTGCCCTTTCCCGCAAAACGAACACTTGTTTAATGGATTCCGTGCCAAAATTCTTTCCTCCGATGATTGCTTCTCTTGTCGCCTTTAACGAAAATCGGCATCAGCCTTCCTTCGTCTCCCCATCCCCATCCCCATCCCCATCGCCTTCGGCTTTCTTTTCTCCTGCCGCAGTCTCTTCCGACTTTTTCTCCTCTTTCCGCGGTTTCACCACCTCGTCAACCAACCCATACGCACACGCCTCATCGGCGGTCATGTAGTTGTCGCGGTCGGCATCTTTTTCAACCTGCTCGACGGGTTTGCCAGTGTGCATCGCCAAAATCCCGTTGAGGCGCTTCTTGAGCTTGAACATGAACTCGACTTGCCGCTCGACATCGCTGGCAGGCCCATGCGCCCCTCCGCTGACCTGATGAATCATGATGTCGGAATTAGGCAACGCATACCGTTTGCCTTTCGTTCCGGCACAAAGCAACACCGCTCCCATGCTCGCCGCCAACCCGAGGCAGTAAGTGGTCACATCGCAAGTCACAAATTGCATGGTATCGTAAATCGCCAAACCTGCTGTCACAGAGCCCCCAGGAGAGTTGATGTAAAGATGGATATCTTTCTTGGGGTCATCCATCTGCAAAAACAACATCTGGGCAATGACCAAATTTGCGACATGGTCATCCACCGCAGTGCCTAAGAATATAATCCGGTCTTTCAGCAAACGGGAATAAATGTCGAAACTGCGTTCCCCACGCGAAGTCTGCTCGATGACCATCGGGACGAGCATCGAAGATTGTGGGGAATGGGACGAGTTGTTTTCGGTGAAATTCATTGTCTTTTCTTTTTTGGGCTGTCTCTTGACTATTGCTTCGCTCTCTTGCTACCGTTTTCCGTCAAGCTTCTGTCTTTTGTGGGGGCACAAGTTTCACCTTGTCCACCAGCAAACTGACGGTCTTGCGAAACAAGACGCCGTCGCGCACGGTCTTGATCGCCTTATTTTTGCGGATTTCATCGGCGAATTTCTGCGGATCCATCTGCCGGCTCATGGCTTGGATATAAATCTCTTCCAGCAAATCTTTCTCCTCAACCTTCACCCCTTCTTTTTGGCCGATTGCCATCAGCAAAAACCGCAAACGAACCGACTGGTCGGCGTTGCTGTAAGCCGCTTGCCGGATATTTCCCTCATTTTGGGTAATGAGTGACTCGCTAACCCCTCTGCCCAAATTTTCTTGGACGATTTTCTGCAAATTCTGATTCGCCTCCCCCTCCACATAACCTTCGGGAACTTCAAAACTCGTAGAATCGAGCAAATGCTTGCACATGGTCTCAAACTTCAAATTTGCCACCCTCTCCTCCAGTCCCTTCTCGAGGTTTCCCTTAACCATCTCGCGAAACTCCGCCAACGACTTGCCTTCGGCAAACTTCCCTACCAACTCGTCATCCCACTCGGGCAAAACCTTCTGGTTGTTCCCAATCACTTCAACCTCGTATTCCAACTTCTTGCCCGCCAACTCGTTAATGGGAAAATCCTCGGGCGTAACAATCGGAAACTCTTTCTTTGCGCCAACCTCTAGCCCTACCAACTCCGCACAAAAACCGGGCAACAACGACGCCTCCATCAACGCGAGCCAAAAATTGGTCTTGCCTGACAAAACGGGAGGAGCCGATGGGAACGCCTCTTTCAACGGGACTCCGTCAAGCTTTGCCGAATAGGTCACGACGGAAAAATCCCCCATCGCCAGAGCCCGCCCTTCAACGGGTTCGTAAGTCGCATACCCCTTGCGTAGCTCGTCCAAACTCATCTGCAAATGCTCGTCCGTAACCACGATGTCATCCATCGGCACCTCAACATTTTCGTAGTCGGGCAAATCGATCTTGGGCGCAACCAACAGGTGAGCAACAAACTTGAGCACTCGGTCTTTGCCCAACTCCGGCTCCTCCACTTCGCTCACCTCGAGGACATCCAAAGCCTTTTCTTTAATCACTTCACCCAGCGTCTCATCGATCACATGACCGATAACCTGCCCCCGAATTTCATCGGCGTATTTGGACTCAAACAAACTCGCAGGTGCCTTGCCCGGACGGAACCCCGGCATCTTTGCGGAACTCACAAACTGGCTCAAAACTTTTTTCCATTCGGCGTTGACCTTTTCGGCAGGAACTTCCACTCGCAACACCACTTGGCACTTATCGGATTCTTCTGTTACAACATTCATAAATTCGGAACGCGATAGATAAACACACTCCAGCCCAGCAAACAACCCGTTATTTTGTTTTTCGCGTTTTTTTTCGCAAGCCCCAATCCCACCGCATCCACCCCTCCCGATGGAAACTCCCGCCCGCTCAAGATTTTCCACCCTTCGCCGCCCGAAAATAGGTCTCCCCGGGCCAAGAAGGAAAAAGATGCGCAAACACGAGATTGGCTTTCAACCACCACGCATGGTTCTCCAAGAAAAAACCGCTCCACCGGACCAAAAACGCCCCCGTGGTTTCCTTAGACTCCAACCCGCTCCCATCCAACATCTTACAAACTCTAGCTTCAGAAAATTTGCACCAGTGACCACCGGGCAAATACTTCTTGCGCAACCGGATTTCTCTCCTCTTGGCAAGCGGTTCCGGAGCGGACGGCACGCCACCTAGCAAAAGCGTCCCGGCATCAAAAGTCCCCACCAAACGGCGGACGGATGCCTCGGGATCTTTCAAATGCTCCAACACATGGAGCAACAACACCAAATCGTAACCGGAAAACTGCTTTGCAAACTCCCCATCGGCATTGAAATCTTCGATCTGGTCATACCCCGCCGCCTTCAATGCCTCGTGCTTGAGCGCCACATCGTATCCGTGCCACGAAGAATACAAATCGCCTCCTCCCCCGGCATTCTTCTCCATGAAATCAACAAACTTTTTCATCTGCCCAGAACCCACCCCAATTTCACAAACCCGCAACGGTCGCCCCAGTTCCTCTCTTTTCTCCTTCATCCACGCATAGGGGATCAAATACCGGGACATCCTCGTCGGATAGCGCGTCGCCGCCTGCTTCTTGGAAAGCCCCGCCGCCCTCCCCGCATTTTCTCCGAGCGGTAACTTGAGCAAAGGAGCCTGCACCGACGAAGCGAATGCCAAGGCTCTTGCGAATGCTGTTTGATTGGATTCCATATCTGCCTCCTAAAAAATCAGCATTCTCCCCCCAAAGCAAGCGCAACCAGCCAAACAAAAACTTTTTCTCCCGCCATCGCCCAAACCCGGCATCCGCCTGCGTCACTGCTTCTTCTTGCCTTTGCCGCCTCCCGCATCGTCGTCGTCCCCGCGCCCCGCCGTGCCTGAAACTTCCCTCTTCACCTCGACCGGTGTCTTCAGCGTCTCCGGTGCCAAAACGATCGTCGTCTGCAACGGAAACCCGCACATACACCCGAAACTATACTCGGGAATCATCACCAACCCTCCTGCCGGTATCACACCTGAATCAGTGAGATAACTGCTGTGAATCTCTGTAATCAATTGGGCTGCAAA
>DYNR01000132.1 GCA_020720945.1 Chthoniobacter flavus
TGGGAGAGCGAGAAGAAAGCACTCAAAAAAGGAAGCCTTCTTCCGGTTTCCTTTTGAACGCTCAACCGCAAAAAAAACGGTTGAAATTTTCTTCGATGCCCTCCGCCATTTCCGACAAAGAAACCCTTCTCTGCTTTGCCAACTCCGCATAAACGAAAGGCAAATTGGCGGGATGATTGAGTTCTTGCCCCTGGCAATCGAGAACTTGCGAAAGAGAGCGGAAGACAGGCGGCGGACGCATATCGGGGGCATCGGTTTCGACCAGAAGACGATCGGGAGAAACAAGAAGGAAAGGCGGCATTTTCCGCGGACGACCGAGAAAATTTCCGTTGAAGGAAAAGTATGCGCCCAACGATTCCAATTCCGAAACGAAGTCAACGGGCCCCCCGTAAGCATGCAAAAGAAAACCCCGTTCCGGCAGTTTTTCGGTGCGGAGAACTTCCATCATCTCACCCCATGCCCGCAAACAATGAATCGAAACGGGAAGGTTGCGTTTTGCCGCCTGCGCCAACTGCCACAAGAAAACTTCTTTTTGGAGAGAAAAATTCTCCGAGGTTTTCCAGCGGTCAAGCCCGATTTCTCCGATGGAACTCCGCGGAGAAGAATCCAGAAAAGAAAACAAAATTTCCCGCCAATCGGGCGGAAGGGCATCGACAAACCACGGGTGAACCCCATAAGCAGGATGGCACGAACCGCACCGGGAGCAAACTTCACGGACGGCAGACCAGTCCTCTGGCCTCGTCCCGTTCACCGTCATGCCCGCGATGCCCGCCCCCTCCGCCAAAGAAAAAACAGCATCAAAAAGCGAATACAACCGCTTGTCTTGCAAGTGATTATGAGAATCAAAAAAACGCATCGCAGCAACGCCTGCCCCCTGGTTCCCGCAGCCCGTCACGGTCAGAGATTTTTTTTGCGCAGAGGGCCTCCGTTCCCGATACGGAAGAAATTACCCAAGTGCTTTTGGAGTCCTTGAAAAGGGGAGAGATAACGGGTTTCGAGACGGACACCTTTGCCCAAGGCGGCGACGACCGCACGCACGGAAAGCTCTTCGATTTCCAGAGAAGTGACCGCCATGCCCACGGCGTTTGCGTGGTGCGCATCGCTCCCCGCCGTCCCGACCAAACCGCGGGCTTCCGCGTATGCCTTCGCTTTTTCGTTGTAGGAACGGGAGGTGACCGCCGCATTGAAAACTTCCATCGCGGAAATCGGCAAACGATCCAAAACCTCTTGGCAAATCCCAGCCCTCCACCCGTCGTAAGGATGAGCGGGAACGGGAACCCCTCCCTGTTTCAAAATTTCTTGCACGACTTCTGCCGCAGGCCGGTGGCGGAGATAGGGTAGCGTCGCTCCGATGCACAAGAGATGCCCTTCCGCCGTAGAAACTTCCACGCCTGGAACGACTAGAAAACCATCGACGGGAAGCCCGTCCTCCCGTTCTAACCCTTTGGAAATGAGATACTCGTGGACATCACAAGAGTCGTGATCAGTGATAGCGATACCGCTCAATCCGGCGGTGCGTGCGGCGGCAATGAGTTTTTCCGGCGGATGGGAAGCATCGGCAGAATACCAAGAATGAACATGCAAATCGAAACGATGGAGCATTGAGAAAAAAAGACTGCCTCCTTATACCTGAAACGCTACGGGTTTTCCTATGAAAAAAATCCCCAACGCACCCCACCCGCCAACAATGAAATATTTCATATTGGTCTATTCCAAAAAAATCTTCCCTGCCTGCCGACGGGCATGGCGATCGCCTGGCAAATTAACTTTTGCCGGATGCCCGTCTGGATTCAACAGCTCCAGCACATCATCCACCTGCCGGAAACCCACATCGCCACCCACCACCTCACGCAACCACCCAAGAACCCTCCGCCGCAGTAACGGCAAAGGAAGTTCCCTCAACTCTTTCACGGACAAAGACTCTCCGCCTGCACGGGGAGGAAGCAACGATTCCAAAAATTCGTCTTCCTCTGCCAATATCGCGCTCAACCGCAAAACCGAATTCCGAAAATTCCTCCCCAGCAACTCTTCCAATCGGGGAATCAGCTTGTGCCTCAACCGGTTGCGTGCATGTTCCGCACTCGTGTTGCTGGCATCTTCCCTCCACGGAATTTTATTCTCTTCCAGCCACCCGGTAATTTCCTCTCTCCCGATCCCGAGCATCGGGCGCAAAAACATCAGCCTGCGCCGCCCGACCACCACCTCGCTTTGCTCCCGCATCCCCCCCAACCCCCGGCGCCCGCTCCCCCGAAAAAAATGATGCAAAACCGTTTCGATTTGATCGTCCTTGTGATGCGCCAAAAAAACGCGGGGACACTTCTCCGCCTTCGCACACTCCGCAAAAAAACGATGCCTCGCCACCCGCGCCGCCGTTTCGATGGACTCCTTTTGCTCTCTGGCAAATAACGCCACATCCGCTCCGCCCGAATGGCACTCCAACCCGAGTTCCTTCGCCGTTTTTGCAACAAAATACGCATCTGCCACCGCCACGCCTCCACGCAAATGGTGATCCAAATGGCAAACAACCAAACGCCGGAAACCGCACCGAAAAAGCCCGTGCAACAATGCGATGGAATCCCTGCCTCCCGAAACCCCAATCAGATACTTAGACCTCGGTGACAAGCCCCGCTTCCGCAAAGCCGAAGAAAGGCTATCAAGAAATGGGCTGGATGCTGTCTTGACCAAAATACGGGCGGAGTGGCGGCGGCAACAAAATGCTGCCATCGGCTTGCAAGTGGTTCTCTATCAACGCTACAAACAGACGGGGCAACGCAGTCCCCGACCCGTTCAGCGTGTGACAAAAATAGTTTTTCCCATCCGCTTCCTTGTAGCGGAGTCCCATCCGTCTGGCCTGGTAATCCCCGAAATGAGAGCAACTCGAAACTTCCAAATACCCCGATTGTCCCGGCGACCAAACTTCGATGTCGTAAGTCCTCTGCGAGCTGAACCCCAAGTCGCCCGCGCACAACTCGATCACCCGATACGGCAATTCCAAAAGCTGCAAAACCTTTTCGGCATCCCCTGTCAAACTTTCTAGCTCCTCCGCCGCTTCTGCCGGACGACAAATTTTTACCAGCTCAACTTTGTCAAACTGGTGCATCCGGATAATCCCACGATTGTCGCGCCCCGTCGCCCCTGCTTCCCTCCGAAAACACGGGGTGTAAGCCGTGTAACGCACAGGCAATTCTTCGGGCGAAAGAATCTCGTCCGCCCGCAAATTGGTGACCGGCACTTCCGCTGTCGGTGCCAAAAACAAATCGTCTTCGGGCAACCGATACATATCTTCCTCAAATTTCGGCAACTGCCCTGTCCCGACCATAGACTCCCGGCGAATCAAAAACGGTGGCGCGATTTCTTTATACCCGTGCTGGAGAGTATGGAGATCGAGCAAAAAATTGATCAAAGAGCGCTCCAGCCTAGCACCCGCCCCCGTGAAGCACGCAAACCCGCTACCGCTGATTTTTGCGGCACGCTCAAAATCAAGGAGACCCAACCTCGTTGCTATCGAGATATGTCCTTCTTTTCCAACGCATTCCTTCGGTTCACCCCACGAACGAAGCACGGGGTTGTCTTCCGCGGTCTGTCCGTGCGGGACTCCTGCGTGCGGGGCATTCGGAATCCGCAAAAGCAAGTCGCGTTGCGATGCATCTAGCGCGGTCGCTTCCTCCGAAAGCTTTTCCATCTCCTCACCAAACGCCTTCGCTTCTGCCTCCGCCAGGCTGCTATCCTCGCCTTTAGACCGCAACATTCCGATGGATTTGCTCAACCGCTTGCGCTCTGACTGCAACTGCTGCAACCGCGTTTCGGCCTGCCTCCGGCGGGCATCGAGTTCCAGCACTCGGTCGATGGACGCCGCAAACTCCGGGTTCCGGAGTGATAAGCGCCCCTTGATTTCTTCAGGTTGTTCTCGGATGAGGCGAATGTCTAACATATCCCCTACTTCAAACACACTCCCCCCATTTTTTGCAAGCAAGTTCTCCTGCAAAATTCTACGCCAAAAAAAAACACTTGACCGGACACTGCCCCGCAAACAGGAAAGCACCCACCCCATAAAACTACAAAACCGCAAAACGGTCAGCGTTCTGCGAATGCCTTGCGGTATTGGATGTAAGCAGTCCTAGCCGCCAAATAGCGATCCAAGGCATCCTTGGTCGCCGCATCATATTGATCCATCCGAGGCGGCAACGAACGAACCGTGTCGGGCGTCGAAATCGCCACCGTCCATGTCGCTCCTCCAAATATGAAACTGACCCAGTTGACGGGGTTTAGCACGGCATCCCCGGCAATCCCGACGGTATCGCGCACGGTCGATGGCCCGATAATCGGAAGGACCAAATACGGCCCGCTACTGATTCCCCACTTCGCGAAAGTTTGCCCCGTATCGGCGCGCGGCACATTCGCGAGTGCCGGAATTTTCTGCGAAGGTTTCCACAACCCACCGACCCCAACTACCGAGTTGACCGCAAATTTCCCCATCTCTTTGCCCGCCCGATCAAACTTGCCCTGCAACGCGTGGTTCGTGAAACGGACGGGTGTCGTGACATTTTCGTATGCGTTGTGGACCCCGTCCCGAACGAGTTTCGGAACCGCCCATTTATACCCTTTGGAAACGGGGCGAAGGACTACCGTATAGACCCCATGATTGAGCAAAAAAGTCGCACGGTTGAGCGCTTCAAGAGGATCGGCAACAACCACCGGATCGCAATCGTCGTCAAACGAGGAATCTTCCGCCACAACACCTTTCCCATCTCCCGATTTCGGTGCCGAAGCCCCGTCTGCCGTTTTTTTCACCCCCGTGGCGCAACCGGAAAAAAAGAGTACGGAAGCGAGGATTGCCGTGTGTAAGTATTTCATCGAGTGCGGGATACAGATTGATTGAGCGAACTGAGGACGGAGGGTGCCCCCCCTTTTTTGAAAAGCGCATCAAATTGGCTGCGGTAGTTGGCGATGAAACTGACCCCTTCGATCACGATGTCTGTGACCCGCCAAGAATCGAGCTTTTGCATCCGGTAAGCCACCTCGTAACGGCTCCCTTTATACTGCAAAGTCGTCGGAATTTCCACCTTGTCTTGCCCGAGCTTTTTCGCCGTTTGGAAATCGATCGCGGGCAATTCTCCCGGCGTAAGTTTGTCGCCGTAAGTGCGGATGATGAGCGTTGCAAAATCCGCGGTCGCCTGCCGCTTCTGCTCTTCCGTAAAACTGCGCCAACCCGGTCCGACCGCCATCCGCGTCATCGCATCAAAACTCAAGCAGTTGTCCAACACGGGACGGATGTTTTGCACCAAAACCTCGCTGTTCGGAGAAGTCTTTGCGACTTGCAAAATCTGGTTGACCGCCTGCCTGAGACGGGCTTCCGCTTCGGTATCGGCGGCAAACGATTTTGCCGCGGCCAAGCAGCACAGGGAAAGGATCAGAAAGATTCGCTGGAACATGGTGAAACTGTAGGCGTTGCGTTAGGTTTGGGCGCATCGTTTTCCTTGACGGCACCGAATGCCATCTTGCCGATCAAAGACTCGAGATCAACCGCCGACTCCGTCATGGTAATCCGCTGCCCAGCCTCTAAATAACTTTCGTCCGCCCCCGGCGCAAGCGAAATGTATTTGTCGCCAATCAGCCCCGTTGTTTTTATCGAAGCCATGGTGTCGGCGGGCAAACGGATGCCCGACAAAATCCGCAAAGTCGCGATGGCACTGAAATCTTCGGGAGCCAACCGGATCGATTCGACGCGCCCAACAAAAACGCCGGCAAGCAAAACGCTGCTACCCTTGCCAAGCCCTCCCGTGTTCGCAAACCGGGCTTCGACCAAATAAGAATCGTTCCCAAGGATGGCTCCCGATCCGAGGGCGACCGTCAAATAGGCGACCGCCGCAAGCCCCAGCAAAACGAAAATCCCAAGTGCAAATTCGAGTGTTTTATCTTTCATCATATATCTTCTTCAGGTGGAATGTCTTCCCCGCGACGAATCGCAGCAAGTGCCTCGCGCAATGAGTTGGCGCTGTCGCGAAACCCTCGGACAACGGGGTGGGCGGAACAGGAAAACTCTTCGGGCGTGCCGACAAAACGGATGCGCCCGTGATCGAGAAGCGCCACCCGGTCGCTGGCGATGAGAGCCTCCGCGACATCGTGGGTGACGACGATGGCCGTGAACCCGAACTGGATGCGGTATTTTGCGATCATCGAAAACACGGCATTCCTGCGCAACGGATCGAGCCCTGCCGTCGGTTCATCAAAAAAAACGAGTTCGGGTTGCGTGACGATCGCGCGGGCAAGCGCCAACCTCTTCTGCATCCCGCCGGAAAGCATCCCCGGATAATGATCCCAGTGCTCGGCCATATCCAACTGCTCCAACGCCGCCATGCTGCGCTTGCGGATCTCGGAATCCCGGAGCCCCGTGGTTTGCTCCAAAGGGATGCTGACATTTTGCAGCGCAGTGAGAGAATCGAATAGAGCGTTCCCCTGGAAAAGAAAACTGCACCTCCGGTGAAAATCCACCCGCACTTTCCTGTCCCGAAAATTGAGCGCCTGCCCATCAAACTCGATCTCCCCGGCATCGGGCTGGACAACATCCGCCAAACATTTCAGGAGAACGGACTTCCCTGCCCCACTTAACCCCATGAC
>DYNR01000133.1 GCA_020720945.1 Chthoniobacter flavus
TTTGTGTTTTCCCGGTGTGGGGGAGGTCAGAAGTTCCAGTGTTTTCCGAGTTTTGCATCGAGGAAAACTTGGGGGCTCAGGAGGTAAGACATCGGGGGGTTTGGGAGAGGTCCGTCGTTGAGGACGGGCAAAGATTTTCCGATGGTTTCATCCCAGGGTTGGGAAGATGCGACTTGGACAGGCGTGCCGACTTTGACCAAGTGGAAGATTTTTTTGACGGCTTTGAGGGGGACGCGTACGCAGCCGTGGGTGGCAGGAACGGGTTTGACAAAGCCCCAGTGAATGCCGTAGGCGGGGCCGCTGAAGGACATCCAGTAGGTCATGGGATAGCCGGCGCCGGGCTCGGTGGCACGGCGGCGGTGCTCCTGTTTTGAGAGGATGGTGAAGTTTCCTTTGGGGGTGGGAGAAGAGGGTGCGCCGACGGTGCAAGGGGTGGCGAGGACGACATTGTTTCCTTCCACGAGGTAGAGGCGTTGCGCGGAAGTGCTGATTTTAATTTGCAGGGCCGAGGGGTTTTTGATGGCGGCCACCGTGGGGTCGTAGGTGAAGGAAGTCTGGTGTTTGGGAGCCACGGTGTTGCAAGAAACCAAGGCCAAAGCGATGGCAGCGACAGGGGACAGCGAAAGGATTTTTTGGATGAATTTTTTCATAGAGTCAGACTGAAGAGGTCGGGAGTTTCGGGAAACTTTTTGGGAAAGGCAAGGGAGGAGTTGCAGTTTGCAAAAAAATCTTTTTGACACTTGGCGAGAAAACAGCAGTATGCAGGACGGTTTTTATGTTGACGATAACATCATTTTTAGTGCTAGGCGGAGCTTTGATCGGGGGAGTATGGTGGACTTGCCGGAACGACACGAGCGACAAGAAGTGAACGAGAAAAGAGAGCCGCTTGGTGGGGAGGGTTCCGCCCGATTTTAGGGAGATCGGAGCCAGGTAACCGCCGGGAAAAAACGAGTATAGGAAGGGAAAGGAAGAGAAGGTAATGAAGTCGAAGTCTTGGATGAAATTTGCGTGGGAATTGGGGGCGGTGCCAGAGGTTCCTGCGAGCGTGCCGTTTGGTTTGCGCCTGCAGGTGGTGACATCGGAGGAAGAGCCGGATTTGTTTGAAGTGCTGGCGAAGTCTGCGGGGTTGGACAGTTCCCTGATCAATGCGGGGAGAGGGTTGCAGCGGTATTTTTCCGAGGAGGCTCCCCGTTTGTGGAGGGGCAAGCAGAGGCGGAGTCTGGCGGTGTGTCACGGGGAACGGATTATTGCGGGCACGGTTTATTTGCTGAAGGAAGATGAGCCGGCTCACCTGGTTTCCGGACCGTGCGTCCTGAGCGAATACCGCAACCGGGGAATCGGTGCGTGGCTGTTGCATTATTCGTTGTATGATCTTCAAACCCAAGGGCTTAAAAAAGTTTTTGGGGTTTGCAAGCAGCATTCGATTTTAGAGAAATACATCTATCCCAAGTTTGGTGGGGCGGGGGTTAGCTGCGAGAGTTTTTCCGTGGATTGAAGCGGGTGGTTTGCAAGGCTTGGCGATGAGCAAGGCGGAAACTGGGGCGGGTGTCCGCAAGCGGAAAGAGGGGAGGGGAGGAGGCGGACAGGAGGCGGCGGTGTCAAAAGGAAAAGGGCGCGAGGTCGAGCATTGGGGGTCGAGGTTTGGCGTGGTGATGGCGGTGGCTGGGAGCGCGGTTGGGCTGGGCAATTTTTTGCGTTTTCCGGGGCAGGCTGCGCAATACGGCGGCGGGGCTTTCATGGTCGCGTATTTCGTTGGGCTGTTGCTGATCGGGTTGCCGTTGGTTTGGGTTGAGTGGACGCTGGGGCGCAAGGCCGGGCAGGCGGGGTTTCATTCCAGCGTGGGGGCTTTCCACCATTTTTTCGGCGGAAAATACGGGAAGTATTTGGGTGCGGTCGGGGTGGCGATTCCTGTGATTATTTTCATGTATTATGTGGTGATCGAGGCGTGGTGTCTCGGTTACGCCTGCAATTTTTTTGCGGGGGGAATCCGTTTTGGCGATGCGGGAGAAGCGGCAGGATTTTTCCGGAATTTCGTGGGGTTGGGTGGGAACGGCGAAGGGTTACGGTTTGGGTTGCAGAGTGTCGGCGTTTTCGTTTTGGTTACCTTCTTGGTAAATTTCGTATTGATTTACCGCGGGATCAGCGGTGGGATCGAGTTGTTTTGTCGCTATGCGATGCCTTTGCTGGTTGTTTTGGCGTTCGTTATCCTGGTTCGAGTCCTCACGCTAGGAACGCCGGATCCCGTTGTCCCGCAGAACAATGTGAATAACGGGCTCGGTTTTTTGTGGAATCCGACGAAGGTTTTTTTGGAGAGGGAAGCGGAGGCGGGGCAGTGGGTGCGGGAGAAAGAAGTGGTGGGAGGAGCCGGTGAGGTTGAGGTGGAGAGGGAGGCGTTGGAGAGTTCCTTGGCGGAGAAAAATGGGGGAGGCCGTGTGGTGGTTCGGGTGCATGAGGTGGGAGTTTTTGAGAGTTTGCAAAATCCCGATTTGTGGTTGGCAGCGGTCGGGCAACTGTTTTTTTCTCTTTCCATCGGGATGGGGGTGATTTTGAGTTACGCGAGCTATTTGAGGAAGAACGACGATGTCGTGTTGAGTGCTTTGACGGCATCGAGCGCGAACGAATTTTGCGAGGTGTGTTTGGGTGGATTGATCACGGTTCCGGCGGGGGTGGCATTTCTCGGGGTGGCGGCGGTTTCCGCGATGAGCAGCACTTTCGGTTTGGGTTTTCACGCGTTGCCGATGGTTTTTTCCAAGATGCCTGCGGGCGAATGGTTTGGTTTTTTATTTTTCGTTTTGTTGTTTATTGCTGCAGTGACGAGTTCGATTTCCATGTTGCAGCCTGGCATCGCGTTTTTGGAAGAGGCGTTACGGCTTGGGAGGAAGGCTTCGGTGAGTATTTTGGGGTTTGTCACGGCGGTTGGCGCATTTTTCGTTTTGTATTTTAGTGCGGGGTTGAAGGTGTTGGACACCTTGGATTTTTGGGCGGGCACCTTTTTGATTTTTGTTTTTGCGGGGGTGCAGGTCTGGTATTTCGGGTGGAAAATGGGGGTGGGGGAGGGAATCAAGGAAGCCAACCGGGGATCGGTGATCCGTCTTCCGTTTTTTTTGGGATGGGTGATCCGGTATGTGTCGCCGCTTTTTCTCGGGGTTATTTTTGTCCTGTGGGTGGCGACCAATGTTTTTGGTATTCGTTTTTCTGGGGGGAAGAGCGAGTTGAGCGGCTATGTGATTGATTTGTTTGTGAAGCCCGATTTGGGGGCGTGGGTGGGAGTGGGGATTATCGGGTTATTTGTTTCGTTGGTTTTGTTATTGGCTTCTAATTCAAAGGTTTATAAACATTTTGCCGGAGGGAGGAACAAGAGATGACGGTGGCGGGTTGGTGTATTTTGGCGGTTTCGGTCGGAGGGGTGACAGGGGTTTTTCTCTGGAGTATTTGGAAGGTGTTGACAGCGCCGCATGAGGCGGAACACATCCACGGGTTCGACTCCGGACTGGCGGAAAAGGAGCACTGACCTATTGTTGGAGGCGTTTGTTTTTTTAGAAAATTATGAGTTCACTTATAGCATCCCATCTCGACCAGCTTGAGGCAGAAAGCATCCACATCCTCCGTGAGGTGGCGGCGGAGTTTGCCAGGCCCGTGATGATGTATTCGATCGGGAAAGATTCTGCCGTGATGCTGCGTTTGGCGCAGAAGGCGTTTGCGCCAGCCAAGTTGCCGTTTCCGTTGTTGCATGTTGATACGGGGTGGAAGTTCCAGGAAATGATCCGGTTCCGCGCCAAGACTGCGGAAGAATTGGGGCAAGAAATCTTGGTTTGGCAAAACCGGGAAGGTTTGGAAATGGGGTTGAGCCCGGTGGTTCACGGGTCTGAAAAATTCACGCAAATCATGAAAACCGAAGCGCTCAAGCAGGCGTTAGACCACTACGGGTTCGATGCGGCGTTTGGGGGGGCGCGGCGCGACGAAGAAAAGTCGCGGGCGAAGGAACGGGTTTACAGTTTCAGGAACAAGTTCCACCAGTGGGACCCGAAGAACCAGCGCCCGGAGCTTTGGAACCTTTACAACGGCAGGGTGAACAAAGGCGAATCGATCCGCGTGTTCCCTTTGTCCAACTGGACGGAGCTGGATATTTGGCTTTACATCATGCGGGAAAAAATCCCGATTGTCCCTCTCTATTTTGCTGCGGAACGCCCTGTCGTAGAACGAGATGGGACTTTGATCATGGTTGACGACGACCGCTTGCCGCTGGAGGACGGAGAAGTGCCGATGAGGAAGAAAGTGCGCTTTCGCACCCTCGGGTGTTACCCTCTTACTGGAGCGGTCGAATCTGGGGCGGAGACGCTCGAAGAAATCGTGAAGGAGATGTTGCTGGCGACAACATCCGAGCGGCAGGGGCGGGTGATCGACCACGACGGGGCGGCATCCATGGAAGAAAAGAAAAAAGACGGTTATTTTTGAGCGGCGCATGCGGGGAAACCCTCGCGTTCGCTCAGCGGCCGACAAACGAATCGAAACCCAACCATTTTCAGAAACAGTAAATCCATGATCCAAGAAATCACCGACATAGTCGCTTACTTGCGCCAGCACGAAGAAAAAGATTTGTTGCGTTTCCTGACCTGCGGCAGCGTGGACGATGGGAAATCGACGCTCATCGGGCGGTTGCTTTACGACTGCAAGATGATTTACGAAGACCAGCTTGCGGCGGTTTTGAAAGACACGCAGACGCACGGGACGACGGGCACGGATTTTGACCCTGCGCTGTTGACCGACGGGTTGAAGGCGGAGAGGGAGCAGGGCATCACCATTGATGTGGCTTACCGGTATTTTTCCACGGACAAACGGAAGTTTATCATAGCGGACACGCCTGGGCACGAGCAATACACGCGGAACATGGCGACCGGCGCAAGCAACTGCAACCTCGCGATTATTTTGGTTGATGCGAGGCATGGGGTGGTGACGCAGACGCGGAGGCACAGCTTCATTGTTTCTTTGCTCGGGATCAAGCATGTGGTGGTGGCCATCAACAAGATGGATCTGGTTGGTTGGTCGGGGAAGGTTTTTGAAGACATTCGGCGGGAATATAACAACTTTGCGGCGAGGTTGCAGTTCACGGATTTGCACTTCATTCCCATGTCTGCATTGCAGGGAGACAATGTGGTTGAGCGGAGCGTGTCGATGCCGTGGTATGACGGGCCATCGCTTTTGCATCATTTGGAAACGGTCAACATCGCTTCCGACCGGAACTTGATCGACTTGCGTTTTCCCGTCCAATATGTCCTGCGCCCGAATTTGGATTACCGCGGTTTTGCCGGGAGCCTGGCGTCTGGGATTTTGCGTGTCGGGGACGAGGTAATGGTGGCGGCATCCCGGAGGAAAACTCGCATCAAAGGCATCGCGCAGGCGGGTGAAGAAGTTTTGCAAGCCGTTGCGCCGATGGCGGTAGCCGTGACGCTAGAAGACGAGGTCGATGCGTCTCGCGGCGATTTGCTTGTCCATCCGAACAACCAGCCACATACGGGGACCGAGATCGATGCGATGGTCGTGTGGATGCAGCCCGAAGCGGCGCGAGAAGGGGCGACTTACCTTGTCAAGCACTTGACGCAGACCATCCCGGTGACGGTTTCCGAACTGCGCTACAAAATGGATGTCAACACGCTGCGAAAACAGCCAGAAAGTGCCGGAAAATGCTTGGAAATGAACGAGATAGGGCGAGTCCATTTCACCTTTCACCGCCCGGTTTCTTTCGATGCTTACCGCAAGAACCAGTCCACGGGCGCGTTTGTTGTCATCGATCGTTTGACCAATGCGACGATGGGGGCAGGGATGATTTTGGATCGGCTTTCGGAGACCGAGCTATCGTTGGGCAAGCTTCCTCCTGTCAGCAGGAACATCACCATGCAAGACTCGCTGGTGAGTGCCGCGGAACGCAGGGAGATCGTGGGGCAGCGCGGTGTGACGATTTGGCTGACGGGGTTGAGTGGTTCAGGGAAAACAACGGTTGCCCAAGCGTTGGAAAAAGCGTTGGTTGAAGACGGGCATCTTTGTTTCATTTTGGATGGGGACAACATTCGTCACGGGCTCAACCGGGATCTCGGTTTTTCGCCTTCGGACAGGACGGAAAACATCCGCAGGGTCGCGGAGGTCGCCCGGTTGTTCAACCAGGCCGGAGTGATTGTTTTGACTTCTTTTATTTCTCCTTACAAAGCAGACCGGCGACAGGCCAAGGACATCGTCGGGGAAGAAGATTTTTGGGAAGTGTATGTGGATGCGCCGTTGGAGGTGTGCGAACGGCGGGATCCAAAAGGGCTTTACAGAAAAGCAAGGGCGGGCGAAATCCCTTCGTTCACCGGCATATCCGATCCTTATGAACCGCCGGAAAACCCCGTGATGGTGATTCGCACGGATGAAATCAGCGTTGCGGAAGCCGTCGAGAAAATTGCTGGACGATTGAGGGATTTGGGAGTTTTTGAAATCGGCAGATAGACTGTTAGACTATTAGGATTTCCTCTCGTCTGCAATCTGCCTTCTGCAATTCTTCCATCTTCCCGCTTCCCCAACGGCGGCGAGTCATGCCTCGCCGTCCAGAGCGGAATCATGCTTCCGC
>DYNR01000420.1 GCA_020720945.1 Chthoniobacter flavus
GTTTTTAGAAAGGAGGGGGTTTGGCATCTTTGCCGCCCCTTCTTTCTCTTTTTGTGCCAACAGGTGGTTTGTGGTGTTTCCCTCTGCCACGAATGTTTCGAAATCGTAACAAAAATAATTGTTGCAAAAGGAGAGAAATCGTTGTTAGAAGTAAAAGCCCCGCGGGTTTCGGCCCTCGGTTACCTTTAACTAAAACAATATGAAGAAACTCTCCTTGATTAGCACGAAACAGATCGGTGGCACCCGCTTGGTTGCGGGCGCGCTCGCTTTGTTTGCGACCGCGTCTTTCACGACGACATCCGCCCAAGCCCAAAAGGCTCCCGTCCAACCTGCTCCTGCCGAAAGCAACAGCGCGCTGGAAACTTGGTGGAATGGCAAGTATATTTCCGGGAACTGGTTCGGTTTTCGCGATACCTTGAAAGAAAACGGTATTTCGCTTTACGGAACTTACAGCGGCGCTTATTTCGGTGTCGTTGATGCGCAGCGCGGATCCCGTGGTTTTTACGACCAAGAATTAGTTTTCACTGGTGCGGTCAATGTAGGCAAGCTTCTGCGAGCGGAGAGCTTGGAAGGTTTGCATCTCGAAACCATCGGTCGCTGGCGCGATCCTTCGTATGATTCCAACCCGAACAATTTCATTCTCGGGAATGGTCTTTTTAATGCCTCGCCGTGGCAATCTGGCACGGGTTGGCGTTTTCAGTCTGTTGCTTTTGAGTGGAACTCGAAGAAACTCTTTAGCGTCAACGACATGATCCAGCTCCGCGGCGGTTGGGTGCGTCCCGCTACCGAGTTCATTGACCAGCCTCTTTCGAAGCTCTTCATGAACAATGCGATCACTAGTGGAAAAGGGATCGGTGGAAATATTCCTTTTTCTTCCAGCTTTTCAACATGGGGTGGCTCGCTACGGGTTAGGCCTACGGATTGGTCTTATACCAAGCTAGGGCTTTACATGAGCTATCCGCAATCTACCGCCAGTGGGAATCATGGTTTGTCTTTCCAAGGGTTTGCGCAGGATCCGGATCAAAACGGTCTCATGACCATGATCGAGAGTGGCGTAACTCCGAAAATCGGCGCAAGCAAACTCCCTGGTAAATATGCCATGGGTGCATACTATTACGGTGGCTACCGCAGTTCTTTTCTCGGGAGTCCCGGTTACGGTCAATACGGCTTTTACTGGCAAGCCGACCAAATGCTCTTCCGCGAACCTTCTGCTTCCGTTGAGGAACCCGCCCCGATGGGCAAAGGTGCGACGAGCAAATCCACCGCAAAGTCTTCAGGCAAATCTTTCAAAGCGCCAGTGCCTGCCAGCCAGCCCAAGCTTTCCGAACAGGGGTTGAGTATGTTCAACTTGGTGACCTTAGCGCCAAAATACAACAACATGATTCCTTTCTACTACCAAGGAGGGTTTTCCTATAAAGGTCTCATCCCTAGCCGCGATAAAGATCAGCTTTATATCGGGACGGCGGTTGGAGCTTACAGCTACTACAATCTTCTCGCACGCCGTGCGGCAGGAAGCGTGAACTTGCCTACCTATACGATGGTGATCGAAGGCGGCTATCGCGTGAACTTCAACGATTGGTTCTACGGTGGTCCTTTTGCGGAATACATCATCCGCCCGAACGGGACGGACAATATCCAAAACGCTCTCGTTTTGGGTGCAAACTTCCAACTGAAGTTCTAAATTCCGAAGGTCTTCTAACGACCTTTTCAACTTCAAGCCGGCACCGGAGAAATCTGGTGCCGGTTTTTTTGTTTTTTTGGGGAATGGAGAAGAAATCAAAGAAT
>DYNR01000421.1 GCA_020720945.1 Chthoniobacter flavus
CTTGCGGGCTTGCGGGCTTGCGGGCTTGCGGGCTTGCGGGCTTGCGGGCTTGCGGCGGACGGGTGGTTCGATAGGGCGACTTTTTCTCTTTTCAGGGGTTTTCAGCTTTTTGGAGTGGGTTTTTGCTTGCGCTTGGGGGGCGGGTGATGGGGAGCAGGAGGAGGAGCATTTTTTGCAGAGGGATTTT
The DNA here is from genome assembly GCA_020720945.1 of Chthoniobacter flavus. Taxonomy (GTDB): domain Bacteria; phylum Verrucomicrobiota; class Verrucomicrobiia; order Chthoniobacterales; family DYNR01; genus DYNR01. Next base: position 188 of record DYNR01000421.1, read on the forward strand.
GGCGCAGAGGCAGGGGAGGGTTCCCGTCTGGCGGACGGCGAGGGGGCTTTCTCTTTTTTCCCAACCCTTGTTGCGGTTGGTTTCTTTTTTCGGAACCGTTTGCCTTTGCGCAAAAGGAGCGTCAAAACTTTTCTTTCGTAAATAGGAAAATAAAATATATTAACATCTAATAAACTAAACACAAAATCAATGAAACTAAAAAAAGTAAAAACAATGGCAGTGGCGGCTCTCGGGCTGGCATTGGGAATGATGACGGTGGGAACTTCGCAAGCCGAGATCACGATTGAAACCGTGACGGTCGGGAATCCGGGGAATGCGAATGATACGACTGGCTACGGCGGAGTTGACTACACCTACAATATCGGGAAATACGAGGTGAGCTTGACCCAATACACGGCCTTCCTGAATGCGGTGGCGGCAACGGATACTTACGCTCTCTACAACACGTCCATGGGGACGGACTCGAAGATTGCAGGGATTTCTCGCAGTGGGAGTAGCGGGAGTTATACCTATGCGGTACTCGGGAGCGGGAACCGACCTGTGACCTATGTGAGTTGGTTCGATGCGGCGCGGTTTGCGAACTGGATGGCGAACGGGCAGACGACAGGGGCGCAAGATGCCACAACAACAGAGAACGGGGCCTACACGCTGAACGGTGCAACGAGCGGGGTCGGATTTACGAAAAACGCGACCAATCCGAATACCGGGCAGGCGGTGAACTGGTGGATTCCGAGCGAGAACGAGTGGTATAAGGCGGCGTATTACCAGCCATCGGGGCAAGGCGGAGATACGGATAGTTATTGGTTGTATCCTACAGCAAGCAACACGATTAGCGGGAACACGATAGGAGAGGAGAATTCAGCAAACTATTATGATGGAAATTCTGCCAAAGACCAAAACGGACTTCCTACCAACTTGAGTGATGGAGGGGTCTATGGGAGCAACTCGGCGAGTTTCTACGGGACTTATGACCAAGGAGGGAATGTCTGGGAATGGAACGATACGGTGATTGCCGGTTCGTCTCGGGGGCTCCGCGGGGGCTCTTGGAGCTACAGCGACAGCTTCCTGCGGTCTTCCTACCGCGACGGCAGCGGTCCCGCGGACGAGAGCAACCACGTCGGGTTTCGGGTTGCCAGTGTCCCCGAGCCATCGAGTGGAGTGTTGATGTTGCTAGGAGGAGCGGCGTATTGGCTCGTGAGGCGTAAGAAGATTACCCCATTAAAAGCCTGAAGGCTTCTAACGGGGTGAACCCTTTAGCCTTTTTCTCTTTATCCCTTTGCCGAGAAAGCGAAGGGTTTTGAAAAGGCGCACCTGTCAACTTGGAACAACGACAACAACCTGCAGTCCTCCAACCGCAACAACAACGATCCCACGAACGAGAACAACAACATCGGGTTTCGGGTTGTCAGGCTCCCGAAAAAAAGCCAGTCCACACGGCCAGATTTGCGGTGGGTGGGACAAAGCTCCCGCAGCGGTGCCGTCTTGGGGACCAGCCTGTCGTCCTGAGCGGAGGAGATGCTTCTGCCAATCGCTCCGGTCAAATAAGCAATCGCTCCGGCGGCGGATAGCAGGAAACCGAAACCCGTCGCCGGGGTATT
>DYNR01000134.1 GCA_020720945.1 Chthoniobacter flavus
CGGGCGTATAAAGCCGCGCTCAAAATGTCGCACTGCACCCCTTCTTCGATCGCGGCAGTGACGGTCCAGCGGCCTTCGCCAGAATCGGAAACCCTGCCGGTAAAACCTTCCAAACCGGGATCCCCCGCCAACGCTTCCGCCGCTAAATCCAACAACCACGAACTGACAACGCTCCCGCGCCTCCACAACTCTGCCACATCGGCCAAGTTGATGTCATAAACCAAATCGTGGTTCATCAAAGGTGCCGTTTCCGCATCCTTCTCGATTTTTTTGTTCGCTATATTTGCGTTCGCCAAAATATCGAAACCTTCGGCAAAGGCCGCCATCATCCCATACTCGATGCCGTTATGGACCATCTTTACGAAATGCCCCGCACCCGACGGCCCGCAATGCAAATAGCCGTCCTCGGCAGTCCCGCCGAGCTTTTCTCTGCCGGGAGTCCTCGACGCGGTTCCTGCCCCAGGTGCCAACGCCCGAAAAATCGGATCCATCCGTTCGACCGCCTCTTTTTCTCCGCCGATCATCATGCAATACCCGCGCTCCAACCCCCAAACGCCTCCGCTTGTCCCTACATCCAAATAATGCAAACCCTTGGGCTTCAAGCTCTCCGCCCTCCTGCGGTCGTCGCGGTAAAAGGAGTTCCCGCCATCAATGACCGTATCGCCAGACGCGAGATGCCCAGAAATTTCCTCGACCACCCGATCCGTGATCGCCGCAGGAACCATGATCCAAACATTCCGCGGGGCTTCGAGCTTGGACACCAAATCACCGAGGGACGAAGACCCGATGGCTCCTTCCGCCGCCATCTCTTCGACCGCCTTCGGGTTGGTATCATACACCACGCACTCATGGCCTTGCTTGATAATCCTGCGAACCATGTTCGCGCCCATTCTTCCGAGTCCTACCATTCCTATTTTCATGATTTCTCCTTTTGTTGTGTTTGTGAAATTTTCCTTTTTCCCCGCATTAAGAGCGGGGCACCGGCGTCGGTTCCGCTTTTTCAACAGGCTTGGCGGAAGGGAAAACCCGCCCGTGCTTCTTCACCGCTTTTTCTTTTGGCTCCCCGCCGTTTTCCTGCGCCACATACGGAATTTTGCCCCTGTGAAAACGGAAATGAAACGCGGGGTCGCTGTGCGCCTTGGGCCAAAACTCGTGCCCCAAAAACATCCCCACCACCAAGACTACGAAAAATAAAATCAGCGCTCTCATGTCGGCTCTCCCATTTGCGGTGCTGGTTTCTTGTGCGTCACTTGGTTGACCGTATAGCAGACCGCGCTCAAAAGCAATGCGATAGCGAGCCAAGTCACCTGGGACGGATCGGACCCGAGCACCGCCCAAAGGCAATACCCCGTCGTAATTGCGACCATCAACCCCGTCGCCCAATTCAACTTCTGGACCAGCCAAACCAAAGCCGCCGCGACATACACATAGGAAACCAGCGTCATCAATACGGCGATGGAAGAAATCACGCCAAACTCTTTTGCCGCCGTGGGCGAAACGGTCAAAAGCTGCGCCCCCGTCATCAAAAACCCTGTGATAATCAACCCTTTAACCGGGACATCGTGCGCATTGGAATCCGCAAAAATCTTCGGAAAAAGCCCATCGGCAGCCGCCGCTTTCGCGGTTTGTGCCGTCGCCAAAACCCAGCCACCCAACGAACCCAAACAACCCGCCGCCGCGCAGAGCGAAACGATGGCTCCCCCGAGCGGCCCCAAAGCCAACTGCGCACAATCCGCAAAAGGTGCCGCCGATTTTTGTAACTGCTCGTTGGGGATTGCACCCATGATCGCCGTGCAAGAAATAACATAAGTAACCGCCGCCAACAACACCCCGCCGATCGTCGCGATCGGGACATTCTTCTTCGGGTTGTCCACCACCCCCGCAGCGACCGACGCCGTTTCCACCCCGATGAACGACCACAGCGTGACATTGAGAACCCCCTGGATCGCCCCGAAAGTATCGTGCCCGCTCACATTCCACGACCCCATGTAAGTCGTCAAACTGAATTTGAACCACCCGACCACCGCCACACCGACGATCGCCACAAGCGCAAAAATCGTGGTCACGGACTGCACATTCGTCGTCAGTTTTGGCCCGATGATATTGATGAAAGTGAAGAGCCAAATCACCCCCACGCAAGCGGCGGCGAGAACCATAGGCTCTTTGAGAATCGGGAAAAAAAAGCTCAGGTAGCCCACCCCGACAACGGCGAGCGCAACATTCCCGATCCATCCCGCAAGCCAGTAAAGCAAGTTGGTCTGGTAGCCCAAAAACGGCCCGAACGCCCGCCTCGTGTAAGCGTAAGCACCTCCCGGACTGTCGTCCACCGCAGACATTTTTGCGTAAACCATCGCCAGGCAAATCGCCCCGAGAATCGTCACCCCCCACCCGTAAATCGCGATCCCTCCCGTCGCCGCCAAATTTGCGGGCAGCATAAAAACTCCCGACCCCATAATGTTTCCCGCGACCATCAGTGTCGCCGGAACCACCCCAACTTTACGATTGCTGTTGCTCATATTTTTTTCACTTCAAACACCAAAAATGGAACTTGCCACCCTCGACGACCGCGCCTTCCACGATCTTTTCAAAACCGGGGAAAAGCCTCCCCCACTCCTCCATGGTCCGCAAGTAACGGAGCCACGGCCCATCCGCAGAACCCACATTCTCTCCGGGCATCAAAATCGGAATGCCGGGCGGATACGGGATCGCTCCGACCCCGATCGTTTTTCCGGGCATCGCCTCCAGCGGCAAAAGTTCGACTTCCCCTGCCATCAGTTTCGCATTGGCTTGGCGGGGCGGCATCACCGGTTCGGGCAATGTCCCAAATGCCTCTGCCTGAGCGCGATCCATCGCTCCCGCTTTCATCTGCGCAAACATTTCGTCGCACAAATCGCGCAACCCCATGCTCCCGTATCGCGCCGGCGCCGCCGCGACCAAATCGGGCAACGCTTCGGACAACGCCTGGTTGCAGCCGTAAGCATCCTTGAAATTCAGCAGCGTGTTGATCAGCGTCCCCCATTTCCCTTTCGTTATCCCAACGGAAAACAAACACAAAACCATGAAGTCTGTCGTCCGCGACGGGACGATCCCGTGACGGTATAAATAGCTGCTCAAAACGGCGGCGGGCACCCCCTTTTCCTCCAAGCTGCCATCCTCTCCCATCCCTGGGCAAACAATCCCCGCCTTGATCGGATCGAGCATGCACCAACCATCGGGAATCCCATCGAAGCCGTGCCACTTCTCTCCTGGATGCAGCACCCAACACGCGGGGTCTTTGGCCAAAAGCTCGGCGGGGGCATCGGCAAACGGAACCTTTTCTCCCGTCGAAGGATCGCGCACTTCGGGCGCGTTCCACGGTTGAAAAAACCACTCCCCTTCCCTCGCAAATTCCCGGTGCGCCCGCGCCAACGCCTGGCGGAAATCTACCGCTTCGTCGATCACCTCTTGCGTCAACGCTTTCCCATGTCCCCGGTCCATCATCGCCGCCCCGATTTCGTTGGACGCGATGATTGCGTAAAGCGGAGAAGTGCTCGCCTGCGCCATATACGCCTCGTTGAAACGACTGTGAACGATGTTTCTCCTCCCGTTGCGGAGATGGATGTAAGAGGACTGCGACAACGCCGCCAACAGCTTGTGCGTGGAGTGCGTCGCAAAAACCGTCGCGGCATCCGCGGGGTAATCCGCCGGGTTCCCGCGCATGGCATGCCGCCCCCGATACATCGGGTTGAATCGCGCATAAGCATACCACGCCTCGTCGAAATGGATGGTGTCAACGCTCTGCTCCAACGCGGCTTGCACCGCCTCGGCATCGTAGCACATCCCGTCGTAAGTGCAGTTGGTCACCACGGAATAAACCGCCCGTTCCGACTTGGCGGCACTTTTGAGAGGATGCCCCGCAATTTTTTTCGCGATAGATTCGGGGGAAAATTCGGAGGGCGGAATCGGCCCGATAATCCCATAGCGGTTCCGCGTCGGAAGGAAAAAAACGGGGATTCCCCCGCTGATGACTAGCCCCTGCTCGATGGACTTGTGGCAGTTGCGGTCGCACAACGCAAAATCGCCGTCCCCGATCACCGCCGATAAAATCGTGCGGTTGGCACCAGAAGTCCCGTTGAGCACCGAATAGCTGACCTGCGCCCCAAACACCCGCGCCGCATATTTTTCCGCTTCCCCGATCGCCCCTTCGTGATCCAGCAACGAACCCAACGGCGTGCGCTCGATCCCCGTATCCGTCCGAAAAAGATTCTCCCCAAAATAATCGAAAAACACGCGCCCTTCGGGGGTTTTGGTAAAAGCGACCCCGCCTTGGTGCCCCGGAGCCGCCCACGAGTGCTCCCTCGTCGCCGTATATTCCAGCAACGCTTTCGTGAACGGAGGCAACAGGTTATCCAAATACCTCCCCATCGCCGCCAACGCCCGCCCCGCCACAAACGGCGCGGTGTCCTCCAACATCCAAACAAACTCGTTGGCCAACCGCATCACCTTCACCCCCGGCGTATGGCTGCGCGCCCGGTCCGCCATCAAAAAAACAGGGACATCAAACCGCCTCTCCCGGATGGTCTCCAGCAACGCCTCCGCCGCCTCGTGCGTCGAGTCATCGTCCGCCCCGATCGTCCAATCCACGAAAACGCAACCGACCGAAGAATCGGACAACACGACCGCCTCCCCGTCCTCGATCGTCGTCGCCTCGACCACGACGAACCCCCTGTCGCGAAACTCCCGCGCCAAGTCCGCCACCGCCCTGCCGCCCGCCGTCGCGGGGTCTGCCAACTTGTCGTCAACGATCAGCACACGGTGCTGGATAAGAGTATTTGTCCTTCGGATCATATCGGTTCTCCCGTTAAAAATTGCAGCCTACCTGAACGCCTAAAACCAGCGCGTTTTGCGTAGTCCCCACCCCGTTGGGCTGGATGATGTATTGGATGTCTGGTTGCACAAACACATTGGGCGTCAGATTGATAACATAGCTGAAGTCGAGCGCGGTTTCTGCCGTCGGCCTCGGTTGCCCCGCCAACTCCTGCGCGTCCGCATAACTCGAACTAAACCCGCCGGTCATCCATGTGCACAAAAACTGGTCCTGCGTCCGCCCCGGCAACAAGCCTTGGAAAATCGTGCCGCCAAACCCCATCACGGGCATTTGCGCCACCTGGTATTGCGGCGAATAAGTCGCGCCCCCCCACACGGAAAAATTGATGTCGGGATTCTTCTCGGAACGCCACACCATCTGCTGCGCCATCCAATACATCCCGTAAGTGTATTGCTGGTAGCCGCCCATGAACCCCTCGTAAGCGTAGTTGGAAAAATAGCCGCCAACTTTGTAAATACCTGGCAATCCGGGAGATGCAGCGACAACATTTTTCCCCGCCCCTTTTCCGGAAACCTCCGCCGCCCGTTTCCCAAACGCCGGCTCCCAGTCAAACTCCCCAAAAGCCAACACCCCGTCCTGCCCGCGAAAAGAAAAATTCAACCCGTGGTTTGCGACGACTCCCGTCTGCGAGGTCGCCTGGAAAACCCCCGCCTTCGCAATCGTCTCCTCCGTCGGACGCACCTTCGCCGCCGCGCCCCATGTCGCGTTCGGGGAACTCGTGAACTTGGAATTCAAAAACAAGCTCGTCGGGTTCCCGTCAATCCCCCCCTGCACCTGCATCCCAAACGCCGGCATCGACGCAAACCAGTCGGAGGAAGTCATCCTCCCCAACCGGAACTCCACCTTGTCATCGAGCAACTTCTGCGCGTAGTAAAGCTGGTAAAGCAACACCGTCGGAGTGACATAGGACTGCGAAACATTGAATGTGTTGGGGATGCTTTGCGAAAGGTTTGTCCCCGTGTTCTCCGAACCGGAAATGCGAAACGAAGCACCCCGCCAGCCAACGAGTTTTTCCATGTCCAAGGTCACCCCAAAAAGCATTTCCTGCGAATACGCCACCGCCTGCGTCTGCCCGCCAATCGGGTTGCCCTGAAAAATCCCGCAGTAATTGACGAACGGCAAAACGCCGTAGCTCCCGGCTTTTTGAATTTCGCTTTCGAGCCAATTCGGCAAGCCGGCAAACGAATACTTTTCGTGGTCGGAATTTGCGGCGGCGAGGGCGGGAAACGACGATAAAAGAACAGCCAAAAAAGCCGTGGAAATCGCCGCCTTGCAGAATGCGAAGGGGAAGTGCATGAGAGATTTTAGTTTGCGGAAAACACTTGATATAGAGAAAGCACTCCCCCCGCAAGAAACAATTCCGACATTTTCCAGCGCTAGTATCCAGTCAACCCAAATCCTCGCGTAGTTTTAAAACGGAGGTGTCCCCAGTCTTCCCCCGTTCTCGAAATTCGCTTCCGCTCCCCCCCCTTCCCTCCGACGGGCAAGATGCCCGCCCTCCGTCCTTCCCCCATTCTGCAATCTGCCTTCTACCTTCTGCAATTCCCCTCCCCCACTTTTTCAATTTTCCTTTTTCCTTCGCAGTTCCTCTTCCAACCTCGCCAACCTTGCCAGAGCTTCTTCTTTCAACCTCCGCTCTTCCTCCTTCTGTCTCCGTTCCTCTTCCGCCCTCAACTCCGCCTCTTTCTTCAACATCCTCTC
>DYNR01000422.1 GCA_020720945.1 Chthoniobacter flavus
TTCTGACTCCTGAATTCTTTTTTTAGAGGCGATTGGTAACTGGTTGATGGAGACGGGATTGCGAGGCGAGGGCGGGAAGTCGTGCCTTCCCGTCCAGAGCGGGATCATGCTTCCGCTCTCCAAGGGTTAAGCGACTCCAAGAAGAACGGAACTGAAATAATTTCCCTCTTCGTTTTTAAAACTACGCGAGGATTAGAGAAAGGGGGGAACTGCTCGAATCAGAAAGGGATATTGTCGTCATCGTCGGGAGGAAAATCTCCTGACGAAGAAGGCGCATGACCTTGATCTGGTTGGGGGCGACGGGCGGGTTGCTGGGCGGGACGAGAAGAAGAGTAGTTCTTTTCGTGGTGACCGCCTCCCTCATCGGAAGAAGAAGACCCGCCAGGTTTTCCGCCGATGAATTGCATGGATTCGCCGACCACGCGAAGTTTTGAGCGTTTTTGGCCGCTTTGCTTGTCTTCCCATGTGTCGAGTTGGAGGCGTCCCTCCACATAGAGTTGGCGTCCTTTGGTCAAGTATTGGCCGGCGAGTTCCGCAGTTTTTCCCCAGAGAGTCACATCGACAAAAGTGACTTCTTCGCGTTTTTCGCCCGATTCCGTGGAGTAATGGCGGTTGATAGCCAATCCTAGTTCGGCGACAGCACTCCCTTTCGGGGTGTATTTGACTTCGGGATCTCTCGTCAGAGTCCCGACCAGAATCACTTTGTTGACATTGGCCATAGGTATGGAGGTTTGCTAAATTCCCAGAGAGGAGGGGTTTGGAAAGTTTGCGGAGAGGTTTGCGGAGCGATTAAGCGGCGGTTTTTGCTTTTGGGAGTTTGATGAATTGGGCGAAAGCCACTTCTTCATCCAACTTGATTTTTGCGCGCAAGCGGTCAACGATGGAGGATTCTCCAGAAAAAACGATGTTGACGAAATAAGCGCTTTTCATGTGCTCGTGTTCGTAGGCGAGTTCCCGGCGTTCGAGACGCTGGGTTTGTTCGATGGATGCGCCGACGGCAGAAAAATCTTTTTCCAAGCGGTCGATGATGTCTTTTGCCGTGTCTTCTTTGCCTCGGGTGTCGAGTGCGATCAATGCTTCGTATCTGTTGTTCATGGTTCTATTTCTCAGAGTTGACGACTATTGTATTTATTCATGGCAACATCAAGCCCTTTATCGCAAATTGTGAAAATAGCGTCGGAGGCGGTTTGTATGCTTTCGTGCACCACAGGCATTTCCTCCGGAGAAAACTTTCCCAAGACATAGGAAGAGAGGTCGTGTCCGCTGTTTCCGACCCCGATGCGCAATCGAGGTATTTCTTTTGTTTTCAAGGAGTTAATTATGGAAGCGAGGCCGTTGTGGCCGCCGCCCGACCCGTTTTTTTTGATGCGGAGCGCACCGGTAGGCAGGGCGATGTCGTCTAGGACGACGAGGATTTCCTCGGGAGAAATTTTGAAATACGAGGCGAAGGAGCAGACGGGATTGCCGCTTAAGTTCATAAACGACAAGGGTTTGAGGAAATGGATGCCTCCGGTTTTTGCGTGTTCTGCCCGGAATTGCGAGGCGTTTTGCCAGGTGGCATTTTTTTCTTTTGCCGCGGAGTCGAGGACGGCAAAGCCGAGGTTGTGGCGGGTTCCTGCGTATTGTTTTCCCGGGTTACCCAAGCCGACGACGAGCCGTATATTGCGGGTTGGGGCAGGGGAGAGGGATTCTTCGATGTTCATTTTTTTATTTAACCTGAATCAGTGAGATAACTGCTGTGAATATCAGCAATCAATTGGGCTGCAAA
>DYNR01000135.1 GCA_020720945.1 Chthoniobacter flavus
TTATACCGTTTGAGAAGAAACTGGAGCAAGATGCTCCGCCCTCATTGCGGGATTGCCGCCTGAAAATAGATGTCGGGAGGTTGGGCTTTCCTGTAAATCCTGGCTAAAAATTTTTTTGTCTTTACGATGGGAAGCGTAGCTCTTGCTTCGTTGAATCCCATTCCAGAAGCCCGGCATAGCGTCCCCAAGAAATCAGCGTGTGCGCTACTTCCAGCGCGTTTCTGTCTGGCAAGCAATGAGATAAAAAATCTTTGAGTTCGCTTACGCCCATTTTCCCAGATTTTCCGACCGTTTCCCTCAACTTCCGAAATAGCACCAGCCCCGTTATTCTTTCCCGCAAAAGAGCTTTCCTTTCCCCTACTTGTGCAGTCTGGAACTGCCGCCCTAAAGCATTCAAAACGACATGGTCGTGCGGCGTCTCGACAAACCCCAAGAGTTCCGCCGCCTTGACGGCTTCGAGCATTTCATCGAACTCCTTGCCCAAGTCGTCGGCAAGATAAAAAATGTCTTTGGGAGTTTCTTCGCACAAAGAAAGCAACCCGAGCACTTCTCCGATCGTGGCTTTGGGCAACGCTTCTGGCTGTCCCTCTGGCACCCCGGATTCCGGCAACTCGTGGTGGGTCAAAATATCGTGGATTTTTTCGACGATCTCCCGAAATTCTTCGGAATGGGGATCTCGTGGATACGGCAAAGTGTTTTGCAAATCCAGGGCAATCCTGCCGGGATGTGCTGCAAGCACGAGAATCCGCTTCGCCAAGTAAACGGCTTCTTCGATATTATGCGTCACGGAAATCATTGTGCGCAAAGGGTTTGAAGAGTCCGCGCACATCCTCCCTAGCTCGTCCCGCAAAGACTCCGCCGTCAACACATCCAAAGCACTGAACGGCTCGTCCATGCAAAGCACTTCCGGGTTGACCGCCAGCGCCCTCGCGATTCCCACCCTCTGCTTCATGCCTCCCGACAATTCGCGCGGATAAACTTTTTCATACCCGGACAACCCGACCATCGCCAACGCTTTCGCTACTCTTTCGGCGGATTCCTGTTCCCCTAGGACAAACTGTTCCAGCGGTGCTTTCACATTTCCTTCGACTGTCATCCACGGAAACAGCGCAAAATTTTGGAAAACCATCGCCACTCCGGAGCAAACGCCTCGCACGGGTTTTCCGCGGAAAAACACCTCGCCGCGCGTCGGTGCAATTAATCCCGCCATCAGCCGGACCAGCGTGCTCTTTCCGCACCCGGAGGGCCCCAGCACTGCGACGATGTCGTTCTCTTCGATCCGCAGGTCGATGTCCTGCAAAACCAGTGAAGAGACCCCTCCTTTTTCCCCGGAAAATTCTAGGGAAACTCCTTTTAACTCAATGATATCCATAGTGTTATCCTCCAAAACGGCAATACAAATCCCCCTTGCGCTGCATGGATTTCCAGAGCGTGCGGTTGATCGCAACCACGCACGCCGCCATGACTACGATCGCCGCCGCAAGCTTGTCGAAATCGCCCGATTCGGTTGCCTCGCTAATTGTCGCGCCCAAACCCGTCGCGGTGTAAACCTTCCCGGCTTGCACCAGGTATTCCGATACGATACTCGCGTTCCATGCCCCGCCGGCAGCGGTGATCCACCCCGTCACGAGCGAAGGAAAAATTGCGGGCAAAAGGAATTTTTTCCACCGCCTCCACCCGCGAAACTGGAACACATCCGCGCAAGCAACCATATCCGAAGGGATCGATTGCGCCCCCGCCGCGACATTGAAAAGAATATACCATTGCGCCCCCAGCATCATCAAAACGATGGCACCCCATTCCAGATTGCCGCCCGCCGCCAACACGATTCCGAAAACGAGAGGGTAAAGCATCGGGGCAGGAAACGATGCGGCAAACTGGATGGCAGGCTGCAATGCCCGCGCCCATTTCGGGTTCAGCCCGACCCAAACACCCGCAGGAATTGCCCACGCCGAACTGATCAGCAATGCGCAAACCACGCGCAAAAAAGTGGCTCCCGCATCGCCAAAAATCCCGGCCCACTCGCGCAAGTCCAATCCAGCCAACATCCCCAAAAGCCGAAAAACGCCATAGCCTCCTACTGCGAATGCACATCCAAAAACCACCAAAGACAGCGAAAATTTCCAGTGCGATTCTGCGGTTTCGTTTTCGCGAGGTTCCGCCTTTCCGCCTTTTTCCAAAACCTTCTTCAACCCCAGAGCGAAAATTTTCGGGACAGCAGAAACCCCGACCGCAATCCTCGACATCGCGACCATCCGACCGACCAGCGTCGTCTCCCGCGGCCCGCCCGCCGTGTCTTCCAACTTGAATTTTTTCGACCAGATAACCATCGGCCACCAGACCAGACGGTCAACTGCCAAAATCATGGCAGCCATTGCGCACACCGCGGCGATTTGGGCTTTCGTATCTCCCTGCGCCATCGCCACGCTCATGTAAGAGCCGATGCCCGGAAGCTGGAAGTTCTGGTTGCCGAGTGTGAAAGCTTCATTGATCGTGAGAAAAAACCAACCGCCCGCCATCGAAACCATGCAGTTGTAAATCAACCCTTGCGCGGCAAACGGGAGTTCGATTTTGAAAAAAACCTTGAAAGCTCCGTAGCCGCACAGCTTGCCCATTTGCCGGAACTCATCGGGCACCGCCTTCAGCGAATCGTAGTAGCTGAAAACCATGTTCCAAACTTGCGCCGTAAAAATCATCAAAACGCACGCGAGCTCGAGCCCGAAATTTGTTTTCGGAAACAGCATGACCAGCGCGAGGACTAGCCCTGGCATAAATCCCAGCACTGGAATGCTTTGCAATATATCCAACAGCGGGACCAAAACCCGCCGCGCCCTTTTGTCGTAATACGCCCATGTTGCATAGCCGACGGCAAACACCGTGGAAAGTGCCATTGCCGCCCATCCCCGCGCCAAAGAGTAAAGCGTGTATTGGGGCAGTTTCCAAAACGACAAATCGATCGGCGTGCTTTCTCGGAACGGGGCTTTCCATTCTTGGGCGACATTCAGGATAGCGAAAAGAATCCCCCCGAGCACGCACACGACCAGCGCATCCGCAAGCGGAGACCGCCGACTTTTCGCTTCCCCCTCCATCCCTCCATTTCTTGACGTTTCCAAAATGAAAAATTCCTTTCTCGTTCAGTTTCCGTTTGTTTCGCCTTTTTTCCGAAACGGGACGGGCAAAGAGAATCGCCCCGGTCGGTTCCCGGATTTTCTGTGGTCAACCGCCATGGTCGATTCCGCCCAACGCGCCAGACGCACGAACGGCAAACCGATCAAAAGGTAAATCGCAGCCACCAGCAAACCGGACCCGAAGTAGTCGAAGGTCTGCGTGGCGATGCGGTTGTAGGCTCCGGTCAAATCCAAAAGCGTGACCATGGAAACCAGCGAAGAGTCTTTCAGCAAAGAAATAAAATCGTTCGTTACAGGCGGTAGCACAATGCGAAAGGATTGGGGGACAACGACATATCGCAGTCCTTGAAAATGGGACATCCCGAGCGCCATCGCCGCTTCCATTTGTCCTTTCGGAATCGCCAGCAACCCTGCGCGGTAGTTTTCCGCCTCGTAAGCCGCGTAGTTCAACCCGAGCCCTAAAATCCCCGCGACAAGGGGGTGCAGCTTGATGCCGATATTTGGCAACCCGTAAAAAATAATCAAAAGCTGGACGAGCAGCGGGGTCCCGCGGATGATTTCGATGTAGATGGAAGAGAGTACCTGCAAAGGCCACGGGCCGTAAACCCGCAAAATGGCGAGGGAAAAGCCGAGGGCAATCGCCAGCGTCATCCCGAAAATAGAAACTTGGAGCGTCATCAGGCTCCCGCGCAAAAGCAGCGGCCAAAACTGGGCGTAGCCGCAGATTCTGTCCCAAAGAGATTTCTCGTATTGGTGGTGCGATTTCACAAAATCTCTGTATTCGGAATCCGGGCAAGACGGGGCTGCGGGTTGTTTGAAAGCTCCCGCCACCATTTCCGTCCACAACCCCCAGCGCGAAAGAATGTCTCTCATTTCGCCGCTGGCAATGACGCGGTCGATCGCCTGGTTCACCTCGTCGCACAGTGCCTGGTTGCTCTTTGAAAATGCGATTCCGTAGGTGATTTGCCCGAAAGGTGGCCCGTTAAACTCCAGTTCAGGATTCGGTTGCGCGTAGTATTTCGCGATCGGAAAATCGAGCAACACGCCGAAGATCCTGCCGTTGACGATGTCGTTGTAAGCGTTGATTTCCTCTTCGTAGGGTTTGATTTCTACGCCATCCACTTTCTCCAGCATCGCCATCGCCGAGGTGTGGTTGAGCGTCCCCACTTTCTTCCCTTTCATGCTGTCTAGCGAGCGGAGGATCGGTGTCCCTTTCGCCGTCACAAACTGCTCGTAAGTAACATAATACGGGTTAGAAAAAAGCACTTCCGCGCTTTTTGCAGGCGTGATTTCTATGCCGCAAATCACCATGTCGTAAAGCCCGCGGTCCAGGCCGGGGATCAGCCCGTCCCAACTGTTGGAAACGAATTGCGGCTTCCTCCCCATTTCTTTTGCTATGGCGTGGATGATTTCGTACTCGAAGCCTTCGAGAATATTTCCGGGCCCGTAAAATGCGTAGGGCGCATTGCTGTCAACCGCCGCCCCCCACCGCAACGGCGGCATCCCTCCCGCCCCCTCCTGCCCGTCCGCCCCATCCGCAACGATCGTCGCCAAAGCCAAACAAACCAGCCAAACTAACGCTCTGCTCTTCGTCATTTTTTTCGCCTTTCCTTTCAAAGAAACCGTCCGAGAAACTTCCGCGTCCTCTCGTCCTTAGGGTTTGTGAACATCTCGTCCTCGTCGGAAATTTCCACGATGTTTCCGGCATCCATGAACACGATGTAATCGCTGGCATCCCGCGCAAACCGCATCTCGTGGGTCACGATAAGTTGCGTCATTCCTTCGCGGTCCAAATCTCGCATCACCTGCAACACCTCGTCCACCAGTTCGGGGTCGAGCGCGGAAGTCGGTTCGTCGTAAAGCATGATTTTTGGTTTGAGCGCCAATGCCCTGGCGATTGCCGCCCTCTGCTGTTGTCCGCCGGAAAGCTGGGAAGGGTAATGGGTCATCCTGTCCGACAACCCGACTTTTCCGAGCAAGTAACGGGCTTCCTCTTCCGCTTCTTCCCTGCTGATTCCTTGGGTGACTTGCGGGGAGATCGCGACATTTTCCAAAATCGTCCGGTGGGGAAAAAGGTTGAATTGCTGGAAGACCATCCCGACTTTTTGCCGTGCCTCGTGGGTCCTGCGCCGGAACTCCCGCCCAGAAAGCCCCTGCTCCCCTCCTTTTTCCACCCGCACTCCCGCGATTTCTACCACCCCTTCGTCCATCTCTTCCAACCCGTTCAAACACCGCAAAAAGGTGGACTTCCCGCACCCCGAAGGGCCGATGATCGAAACGAGGTCGCCTTCCTCTACGCGCAAATTGATCCCTTTCAGAATCTCGTTTTCTTCAAACTTTTTCCGCAAGTTCTCCACCAGCAAAATGGAACCGTTTTCTTCAACCATGGCTACGATTGGAACAGCGAACCCGCCGAAACCTCAAGGATTTTTTCATGACTTTTCTGTCACAAATGCCAAAGCGGTTTTTCTTTTTCATCCCGGGACTCTGTTTCGTTTCAATCCGCCCGCTCTATGGTTGCGTGCCGCTTTGCGCCGCCGCCTGGACGCTCCTCTGGTTGTAGGCGGCATCGCCGTAAAGGATTTTGAAAAGGTGATCGGCGGAGGCTTTGGCGGAGTGCCAAGAATCGTCGGAAATTTCGGCATCCCCTTCTTCGGTTGGGTTGCTGTTCGAGAGGATTTCATCGAGGAAGGCCTGGGCGATTTCTTCTTGTTTGGCGGCGACAGGAGGGGGAAGAGGGGAGGGAGAAGAAGGGGCGACGAAGGCGGCGGGCAGGGGGAGGTCGGCGGGGAGTTCGATGGTTTCGTTTTCAGGTTCGGGGTTGGACGAAACAGGAAAAGAGACCGTTAAATCTGCGGGGGCTCCTGGCAGGGGTGCGCGTGGGGAGGAGGGCGCAGGCGGCGAAAAATTTTGCGTTTGCGGCGGGCGGGAGGCTTCTTTTTTAGCGGAAGAGGAGGGCGTTGCCGAGGCGCGCTGCGCAATGCTGGAATTTTGAAAATTTTGCCTGCTTGCAGGGGGGAGGGAACGGGAAGAGGAGGAAGGGGTTGGGGAGGAGGCGGAAGCCGGAAGCGGGGAGGCGGGAGGGGCAGAAGGAGGGAGGTAAGAAGATACAACTTCCGTTGGCGCAGTAGGTTGAGAATAGATGTCGTTGGAAGGTTGCGCGTGTTGGGGGGCATTCCAAAGCCAGATTAGCATTGTGAGTGCGGCAACGGTTATAAAAAAGGACGAAATTTTCATAAGGGAATGCGCGTTTTTTTTGTGCGAGAGGCGGAAATGGAAAGTGGCACCGGGGGAGAGTTTTCGTTCTCCCTCCGGTGCCTTTTTTCCTTTAACTTAACTTACCTACCAAAATCAGGGA
>DYNR01000423.1 GCA_020720945.1 Chthoniobacter flavus
TGCGCCTTGGCTGACTACAAAATGACTTCGCATCTTTGATCCTGTTATTTGTGAACGGCTCCTTAGCGAATCAACAACAGAAAAACAAAAAAATGAAAAATCGGAAAGTGGTTATTGTTGGCGGGGTTGCGGGCGGGGCGTCTTGTGCGGCCCGGTTGCGGCGGGTGGACGAAACGGCAGAAATCGTCGTTTTTGAAAAGGGGCAGTTCGTGTCCTTCGCGAATTGCGGGTTGCCGTATCATGTCGGCAATGTGATTCCCGAGGAAGAGAGTTTGGTGCTGGCGACCCCGGAGCTATTTTTGGAGAGGTTTCGGATTTCGGTAAAAACGGGGCACGAGGTTCTTTCGGTCAACAGGGAAAAAAAAGTGGTTGTGGTGCGTGAGGCTGCGACGGGCAGGGAGAGCGAAGAGGCTTATGATTTTTTGGTTTTGGCGCCCGGTGCGGTGCCGCTGGTTCCTCCGATTCCTGGGCTGGATTTGGAGGGGGTGTTCACCGTCCGCACGATCCCTGACACGAGGGTGATTTTGCGGTGGTTGAAGGAAACGCAGGCGAAGAGCGCGGTCGTGGCGGGAGCGGGTTTTATTGGTTTGGAAATGGCGGAAAATTTGCGGCACTTGGGGTTGGAAGTTTCTGTTGTCGAGATGGGGAGACAGATTTTGCCGCCGATGGATCCGGAAGTGGTGCGTCCGATCGAGCGGTTGATGGAGGAAAAAGGGGTCCGTTTGTTTTTGGGGGATGCGGTGGCGAAGGTAGAAAAAACCGGGAATGGCAAATTTGCCGTCCACGCAAAAAGCGGGAAAATGCTGGAAGCCGATCTGGTGATTTCCGCGTTGGGCGTGCGCCCCGATGTTTCGTTGGCGAGGGCGGCAGGGCTGGAAATCGGGGAGCGGGGAGGCATCCGGGTGGACGAGCAGATGCGGACTAGCGACCCTTCGATTTTTGCTGTTGGGGATGCCATCGAAGTGCGGGACATCGTGACAGGGCAGTGGATGCTTCTCGCGTTGGCGGGGCCGGCCAACCGGCAAGGGAGGATTGCGGCAGACGCGCTGGCGGGCAGGGAAGCGAGGTTTCGCGGGGTGCAGGGCACGGCTGTTTGCGGGGTTTTCGGGATGGCGGCCGCAGCGACTGGGGCGAGCGAAAAGGCGTTGCAGCGGGCGGGGATCACGGATTACGAGGTTGCCTACCTCCACCCGAAGGACCATGTCGGCTATTACCCGGGGGCCGAAGTCTTGCATATAAAAGTGCTTTATCGAAAGGGAGATGGGCGACTTCTCGGGGCGCAGGCCGTCGGGTTTGCCGATGCGCCTCGGAAGGTTGATGTTTTTGCTGCCCTGTTGCAGATGGGGGGAACCGTCCACGATTTGGAGGAAGCCGAGCTGTGCTATTCTCCCCAATACGGGGCGGCGAAAGACGCGGTGAATTTTGCGGGGATGCTCGCTTCCAATTCCCTGCGAGGCGATGTGAAGTTGCTCAAATGGCCGGAGGAGGCGGCGGCGCTCGGAGGGTGCGTGCTGGATGTCAGGGATGCGGACGAACTGGAGGAAGAAGGTTTTTTTCCTGGGGCTATCCATATCCCGCTCAACGAGTTGCGCGACAGATTGGAAGAGCTGCCGAAAGGCCAGACCATCCGCGTGTATTGCAGGGTCGGTGTCCGCGGGTATTACGCGTGCAGGATTTTAACCCAGAACGGGTTCGATTGCGAAAATCTTTCGGGCGGGTGGCTTACCGGCCGGGATTTGCTGCGCGAGGGGTGAA
>DYNR01000424.1 GCA_020720945.1 Chthoniobacter flavus
CCCGCCGCACCATCGCAAAATACCGCGACCAACTCCACATCCTCCCCAGCCACCTGCGCAAACGCTAAAAACCAACAACCCTAAAACTTATTCCTATGAACTCCGACAGACGCGATTTCCTCCGCATGATAACCGCCCTCGGCGCCGCCCCCGCCATCTTTCCTCTCGCCGCCAGCGCCTCCCAAAAAACCGAAAAAAAACAAAACGGCAAACGCCCAAACATCGTTTGCTTTATCGCCGACGATACCGATTTTTCCATGCTGAGCTGCTTCGGCGGCCCCGTTCCCACCCCGAATATCGACAGCATCGCAGCAAAAGGAATGGTCTTCACCGATGCCCATTGCGTTTCTCCTATCTGCACCCCAAGCCGCTACAACATCCTCACCGGCCAATACTCCAGCCGCTGCACGGACTCCGTTTTTCTCCACGATTGCCCTTACAACGACCTCTCGATGATCGAGCACAATGTCTATCTCAACCAAGAGATTCCAACCGTCGGAACCGCCTTATCGGCAGCGGGATACCGCACGGGCTTTGTCGGAAAATGGCACCTCGGACACAGCGTCCACATGATGCCCGTCCCCCGCATCGCCCCCGATGCAAACCCCGACGACCCCAAAGTCCGTGCCGACCTCATCGAAACCCAACGCTACTTCGACGAACGCGCAAAAAAGGACTCGGGCTTTGATTTTGCGGGCGCCATCGTCTGGGGAAACTGCGAGTTCTACCCGCTCGACTCCCTGAAAACCCACCACCTCGAATGGAGCACCCAAATCGGCTTGGACTTCCTGGACACCTGCAAAAAAACACAGCCTTTCTTCCTCTGGTTCGCTTCCACCATCATCCACGGCCCAGGCATCGAAGACGCAATCTACAAAGACCCCAAACTCACCCCGGTCGGACGGCAGTCTTCCCACTTGACCTCCATGCCCTCCCGCCAATCCGTCCTCGACCGCGTGAATGCCGCAGACTGCCGCCCCACCCACCAAGCCGTCGGCTCCGTCTGGCTAGATGACCAAGTCGGCGCATTCCTCAAAAAAATCCGCGACATGGGCGAAGAAGAAAATACGCTCTTTATCTTCTTGACAGACAACAACTTAGAACCGGGCAAAGGCACTTGCCACCGGACGGGAACCCACATCCCCTTCATCGCCCAATACCCGCCGATGATCGCCCCCGGCTCCACCTGCCCCGCCCGCGTCCAAACGCTAGACATCCTGCCGACCTTCCTCCAACTCGCCCACGCATCCCCCTCACCGGGAATGAAACTCGACGGCTTCAGCCTAGTCCCTCTATTTGAAAATCCGAAATCCGGCGAAATCCGCGATGCGCTGTTTTTTGAAATGGGCTACACCCGCGCCGTCCAAATCGGCGACTGGAAATATCCTGAATCCGTGAGATAAATGCAAAAAAGATATGTAAGGCATTGGAGCGAAAGGGCTTGGAAAAAACCAAGGAATACCCCTGGGTCTTATGCGTGTTTTTTCCAAGCCTTTGCAGCCCAATTGATTGCAGAGATTCACAGCAGTTATCTCACAGATTCAGGTTTATCTCATTTCCTCTTAGGGAAGCGGAAAATGCTGTTATACCGCTTGAGAAGAAACCGGAGCAAGATGCTCCGCCCACATTGCGGGATAAAGACCTGAATCCGTGAGATAAATGCAAAGAAGCTCTGTAAGGCATTGGAGCGAAAGGGTTTGGAAAAAACCAAGGAATACCCCTGGGTCTTTTGCGTGTTTTTTCCAAGCCTTT
>DYNR01000425.1 GCA_020720945.1 Chthoniobacter flavus
CTTTGCAGCCCAATTGATTGCAGAGATTCACAGCAGTTATCTCACGGGTTCAGGGCTTTTACAAAAAAAATTCCGACTAGCGGAAATCTGCGAAACCAGAAACCGCCGCCGGAAAAAGCCTTCCTCCTGCGAAAAAAGGCCGGGGAGCACCCGCCCCCCGACCTTCTTTTTTCGCATTAACCTTGGAGGAGCTTCAAGACAGTTTGTGCCGACTGGTTCGCTTGAGCCAGCATGGCAGTCCCCGCTTGTTGCAAGATGGTGAACCGTGCGAGTTGCGTGCTCTCCGCCGCAACATCCACATCGAGAATCCGGCTGTTGGACAACTCTAGGTTGTTCTTATTGACGACGAGCATCTCTTGGGCAAACCCGATCTTGCTCGCTTCGGCACCGTTCTGTGCCCGCATCGTCGCAAGTTCTTGGAGCGCCGCATTGATCGTCGTGATCGCCCCCGTGGCTCCCGTCGCCGAGTTGATCGCCGTGGACCCCGCCTGGATCGCTGTCAAAATATTTCCCGTCGTCAGCCCGTGCTTGGTGACGGTCGTCGTGGAGGTAGAGTCTTCGTTGGTGTAAACGGTCACTGCCGTCGATGCCGTTGCAAACATGCTGACACCGTTGAACTTCTCCCCAGACAAATTTGCGACCTGCGACTGCAATGCGACAAACTCCACCGCGTAGTTCGCTTGATCCGATGTCGTCTTGGTCACATCCTGCGCCAGAATTGCCAGTTCGGACATACGGGTAAGCACCTTGCTGACCGATGAAAACGCACCGTCTTGCGTCTTGAGAAAAGACTGCGCATTGGCCAAATTGATGTTTGTCGCTTCCGTGCGTCGAATTGCCGCCGTCATCTTCATTGAGACGGCCAAACCACCGGCGTCATCCGCCGTGCTCACGATTCTCGAGCCGCTGGAAAGCCTCTGGAGGCTCTTTTGCAGGCTGTTGTTCGTTCCAGCCAAGTTGCTTGCGGCGACACTGGCAGACGTGTTGGTGTTGATCGAGACTGACATAGTTTTGTTCTAGTTAAGTGTTAATGCGATGAGCGATTTACCGCTCGACACAATTCAAAGCAACCGCCGTGCCAACTGAAAATCAGAACAATGTAACTCGCTTATATTCAACGAATTAAAAAAGAAAAATAAAACGGCGACCTTTGTTTTTCGGTTTGCAAAAAACGGGAAAGGGGAATTTTGTTCCCTTCCTTCCCCCTGTTCCCAATGCGCGAAACGGCGTTTTTTGCCTACTTCTTGAACAGCGAAGCCTCTTTGGAGTGCGTGCGATTTATCGCCGCTCTGGACGGGGGAATTCATTCCCTCGCCCTTGCGCCGCAATCTTTTCTGCATCAACAAGTTACTCATCACCGCCAAAGAAACCTCCCCCAAAGCCAATCTGCAATCTCCCCGCTCCCTGCGCCTAGCCTTCCCTTTTCTCTCTTTCTCTTCTTCTCCCCACAAAAGGCAACAAACTTGAAAAATTAAAAACTCGGATGATTTATACCTGAATCCGTGAGATAAATGCAAAGAAGCTCTGTAAGGCATTGGAGCGAAAAGACTTGGAAAAAACCAAGGAATACCCCTGGGTCTTTTGCGTGTTTTTTCCAAGCCTTTGCAGCCCAATTGATTGCAGAGATTCACAGCAGTTATCTCACTGATTCAGGTTATAGTTGATTTAAAAATCAAAAAAATTAAAACAGAACCCATGAATTTCTCTTTTCCATCCAAAGTTTTCTCTTTTGTCTTTGCGAAATGCGCC
>DYNR01000426.1 GCA_020720945.1 Chthoniobacter flavus
GATATGTGCGGAGCCATTGATTTGCTGCGTCTACCTTTTCCTTGATTATCAATGATTTACAATTAAAATCCTATGGGATGGCTGTGGATTTTTTTATCCTTCCATGGGTTATCAGCGAGATAGCCAATGGCGTGTTTTCTTTTTTACAAGTGCGATTTCGTTCCGAGAAAAATGCTTTTCCAGTTGAATTGAACGACTGCGATGCGCGTCAGGAAGATGGCCAGCATAATGAAAATTGTGAGCCAAAGGACTTCGAGCAGCGTGAGGTCTTGAGCGCGAAAAATGATGGCGAGGGAGAAGATCCAAGCCCAAAAAACGGCGATTTCCGGATAAATCGACCCTTTGAGTGTGGGGATGTCGGACTGCGAGCGCAGGACATCCCGCAACACCCCGCCGCCCGCCGCTGTTAGCGCACCAAGCAGCGGGCCCCAGAGCCACAGTGGCTCGCACCGTTGTTCGACCGCCACCATTACGCCGATAATGGTGAAGGTTGCGAGTCCGATTGCGTCAAAAACCTCGAGTGCCCCGCGGCTGGAAGCCCATTGAAACGATTCGTCGGCAGGCGAGAGGCGGATGGTTTTTTTGAATAACAAGTCGTGCAAAAAGAAGAAAAGCGTGCCCGCCAATACCGTGCCAAGCACCAGAAATAGGAGCATCGGCGATTGGACGATCCCGATGGGCGAGCGGGTGGTAATGAGATCGCGCAGGATGCCGCCACCCACCGCAGGTAGTGCGGCCAGCACGCAGGCACCGATGATGTCGTAGTGCTCCCGGCGGGCAATGAGAACCCCGGAAATCGCAAACGCAATCGTGCCAATCAGGTCGAAGAGCACAAACCAACGGGTCTTCATGGTAATGAGAAGAAGTTGCGGGACGAGGTAATGGCGCGTGGTAATGGAAAGCTTGCCGGATGCCCGCATTTCTTCAATAGCAGCATCGAATGCTTCGACCGTAGCCTGCGGGGTGGACGCTTTGGAAAACATGATGCAAAGCGGCGTTTCGTAGAGAATCCCCGAAAGCATTTGTATGCGGGGGAGCGCCTCCGCTTTCCCTGCTGCGCTTGCTACCGCGAGGCGGTCGGCCAAAATCACATCGGCAGCATCCGCAAGCAGAGCCTCCAGCAGACGGGTTTCGCTTTCGAACGGCAAAAATTGGGACGCATATTTTTCCTTCGCCAACAATGCAGCAACCTCTGGACCATTGTAATAGCCGCCAACCACGCCGACGCGTTTTCCTTCCGATAAGAAACGCTCAAGAGTTTCGATCGGATTTTGCCCCGAGAAGTTTCCTGCGTTTTCGCTTCGCACAAACATCGCGATGACCTCCTTGCGATATGGCACAGAAAACCATGCCCACTCCCGCCTTGCCTGCACCGGCGTTGCGGCCAATCCAAAATCCAGTTTCCCCTCTCGCACTCCTCGCACATTTTCTTCCCATGAGGTTTCCACAAACACCGGGCGAAATCCCGCTTGGCGGGAGACGGTTTTCATGATTTCGATGTCTAGGCCAGTCAGCTTGGGTTCGCCTCCAACACCGATTGTCTCATACTGATAAGGAATATTATGTGACCAGCCGCCCCGAATTTCCGGAGTCTGCGAATACGAGGGAACGATTCCGACAAGCAACCCAATCGCCGATAGCACATAGGGAAAAATACTGGGAACTCTCGCCATGCTGTTCATTAGTGGCTGAAAATCGGATGGATGTCAACGCTCCCAAATCCTCGCGCAATGTTAAAAACGAAG
>DYNR01000427.1 GCA_020720945.1 Chthoniobacter flavus
GGGGTTCCGGTTTTGGAGCGGAGGAGGGCGGAGAGGGTTCGTTTTTCGGGGGAGGACAGGACACCGAGGTAGAGGGAGGGAGGTTTGGATTCGATCGAACCGAGGATTTGGGCAGTGACGGGGATGGTTTTTGAGGGTTCGAGGGGGTGGTCGCCATCGAAACAAGTGAGGGTGAGGTCGGATTTGAATTGGCCGATGGGGATGGTCGAAGGATCAATGGTGAGGAGGAGAGAAAAGTGGTCGGAGTCCTTTTTGACGAGTTGGGTTTGGATCGAGGGGGACGGGGAGGAAACTTCTAGGCGATCCCATTTTTCTGCGGCATTGCCGCGGGTAATGGAAATCGAGGAAGAGAGGGCAGGCTGATGCGAGTGCAGTTTGGGGAAATGGAATGCTGGGGGTTCGGGTTGGAGAAGGGCGACGGCATTGGCGTGGATCGTAACGAGAGAGGTGTGGACTTTCTCGGAGCCTTCGATTTTCCAAGAAACCTTGATTGTGGAGTCAAAGGGGCCGAATCGGTCAAGGGCTTTGATTGTGGCGACGAGGCGGGTGGATGCCTGTGGAGGGAGATCGGATTCTTCGATTATCGCGCTGGTGCAGGAGCAACTTTTTTCGAGGGAGAGCAGCGTGATTGTTTGGGTGTGGGAGAGATTTTTTAGGGTGAAAGGAACTTCGGATTCCGTAAATTGGTGCAGGTTGGGCAAGGAGACGGAAGCGGGAGTGAGGGAAAGGGTTTGGGAAGCGGCAGGATCGGGGGAGGCAATGGCTGAGGTAGAGAGAAAAGACTTTGCAAGCAAACAGAGAAGGAGGAAGTATTTTTTCATGGAGGGAAGCAGTGGGATTATTCCGTAGGGACACTGATCGCCGTTTCTGTGTCCTCGTCAAAAATCACGCGGACGGAAGCGGGGTCGATGGTAAACAGTTCTTCTTCAAGAGGAATGTTTAGCTCGAAATCGTGGATGGTGATTTGGCGGATGGCAGACTTGATGCCTAAAACATAAGAGGTCAGAGTAGCTTTAGCGGGATAATACATGACAGCATCCTCCTGCCCCGTAGCTTTGCCGATTTTTTCGACCCGATAGGACTGAGTTAATTCGCCAGTGTTAGTAAAATGGTCGTAACCGAGGGGAAAAAAAGGGAAATTTTTGCTCACATAAATCGTTTTGTCAAAATCAGCTCTTTCCTTTTCCTTTGGCGTTCCGCTTGTAGAGCGGTAGGAAAATTGGTATGCATCGCATTCGTATCCTTCGATGGTTTCCCGCTTTCCAGTGCGCCGAAATTTCTTAACGGTATCTTTTAAAGAGTTGATTTCGTTGAAATAGACAAAATTACCCAAATTGTTCCGTTCCGTTTTTAATGACAAAAAAGAAAAAGGAAATTGCAGAGGAAGACCCCTATACGAAAATATGGGAGGAGACATTCTTTTTTTTGAGATATACAGCGTTGGATTGCTACCTTCGTAGTTGGTAAAATACCGTTGATAGAGGGGATCGCGATTTAATGTTAGCGTATCTGTTTTGAGGAGATTGTTTGTTTGTGAGTCCTTGAGGAGGGAGTCAATTCGCTCCATGCCGTTTTCGTAGCAGTGTGTTGTATCAATGAATTGTGTATTTATATTTGCTTTATCTGCGATTAGCTTATCGCCTTGGCTTATGAGGTATTTAATGTATTCTGGCTGGGTTTCGCCCCGGATTTCGGATTGGTAGCGAAAGGAATGGACATTGGAGCCTCCCATTTGCATTTGCGGC
>DYNR01000136.1 GCA_020720945.1 Chthoniobacter flavus
GGAAAATCCGGGATGTCGCGGATGGCGACACGCAAGGTTTCGATTTTTTTAGAATTCATTCTTTTGCCTTGAACCCGAAGGGGTTGCTTTGACTAATCGCCGAAAGAAATCTCAACGGCGCGGGCGGTTTCGACCATTTGGCAGTTGGGCGAGACCAGGCGGAGCCGGTGGACGGCTTGCTCGATCGGCACGGATTCGGTCAAGTAATTTTGGTAGCTGACCATGTGGCCGAACTTGCCTTCCGCGATGAGCTGGGCGGCTTTGACCCCGAAGCGGGTTCCCAAGATGCGGTCGAGCGTGGTGGGCGCACCACCGCGTTGCAGGTGGCCGAGCACGCAGGCACGGACTTCTTTGTCCACGCGGCGGCCGATTTCTTGACCGAGGATTTCGCCGACTCCGCCGAGGCGGTATTCGCCGCTAGCAACTGCGTGGCGGAGTTGTTTGCCGTCTTTGGGTGCCGCGCCTTCGGCGATCACGATCATCGTGCATTTTGCACCAGTTTTGTCGCGGTCCTTGATGACTTCGATGACCTTGTCAACATCGTAAGGGATTTCGGGAATCAGGATAACATCGGCACCGCCCGCCAAGCCGCCGTGCAGGGCGATCCAGCCAGCGTGGCGTCCCATCACTTCGAGAATCATGACGCGTTTGTGGCTCGTCGCCGTTGTGTGCAAACGATCCAAAGCATCGGCGACGCATGCGACGGCAGAGTCGAAGCCAAAAGTCATGGCAGTAGCTTCCAGGTCGTTGTCGATAGTTTTTGGGACACCGACCACGGGGATGCCCGCTTCGCTGAGCTGCATGGCGGTGCTCATGGAGCCGTCGCCGCCGATGACGATGACCGCTTTGAGCCCCAATTTTTCCACGGTCTCTTTGGCTTTGTTGATGACTTGCGGATCTACTTGGACGACATTGCCTTCGCCAACCTTTGCAACGAAGTGTCCGCGGTTGGTGGTGCCGATCATCGTTCCGCCCAAGTGCATGATACCGGCGGTGTTGACGCGGTCTAGGACAACGAAGTCGCCGGGGGGCAACATCCCCTCGAAACCATCTTTGAAGCCGATCAGCTCCCACCCGTATTTGTGGGAGGCCCTAGCGACCCCTCGCAACACCGCGTTCAAACCGGGGCAATCCCCGCCGCTTGTCAATACACCAATGCGTTCTTTGCTCATAATTTTAATGTTAGGTTTTTCTTTTGATAATTGAAATCCAAAGACCTTGTCCAATCGGAGGTCTTTTTGTCAAGCATTAGAGCGAATTGCCTTTGCTGACTTGTCGCCCTCCCGCCGCCCATTGGTCGTAGAGAGACCAGCCTTGGCGGATCATCTGGAGACCGATGGAGAAGCGAGATTCGTTGTTGTCTGCGCCGAGGATGACGGTGACAATGCGGCGGGGGGTTTGGACGACCCCGTCGTTGTGGCGGACGACTTCGGGGTTTTTCCACGAAGATAAAACGAGGCAGTAACCGGCTTTTGCGGTCATGCCTGTTTTGACACCATCGATGCCGTCTTGCCCGACGAGCTGGTTGGTGTTTTCGATGTTTGCGGAGATTTGCGAGCCGTTGCGGGAGACTTCCACGGAGCGGCTTTTTTGGGAGACGAAAAAACGGAAGTCGGCATCGGAGTAAGCGTAGCGGGTGAGGCGGCCGATGTCGGCGGCGGTGGAGTAGGGGATGGTGCCTTCAATGTTGTCGATGCCGTGGGGGTTGAGGAAAAGAGTTTTTTTCATCTGGAGGTTTCTTGCCAGCGCATTCATGTGGGAAACGAAGTTTCCGACGGGGTCTAGGCGCGTGGGGTTTGTCAGTTTTTTTCCTACATGGTGGGCGAGGGAATACGCGGCGATGTTGTCGGACGCCATGAGCGAGCAGTAGAGCAAATCGCGGAGGGTGAGAAGGTCGCCGGCCTGGAGACCTGCGGGGTTCATTCCGCCTGTCGAGAGCGCGGCTTGCGGGACTTGTGCCAGTTCCGACATGGAAATGAGTTTGAGTTCGGCGGCATCTAGGGTGACGACACCCAAGGCGATTTTCGTCAGGCTGGCGACTTGCCGGCGGTCGTTCGGGTTTTTCGAGTTTAGGATGTGACCGGTTTGGTGGTCGAAAGTGATAAAGCTGTCTTGGGCGAAAAGGGAAGCGGTGGAAACCGCCGCGAGCAAGACGGAAAGAAAGGCGCGAAAGAAGTTCATTTTCAAAACATTACTCCAAACTGAAGACAAATTCATAAAACGGTGAAACTAGCGGGAAAATACCGATTCTTTCTTGGATTGCAACACCGATTTCGGCTTTTGTCGGCGAGTGAAAAACTGGATTTTTTGTTTGAACAAAACTATCCCCCTATTTCGGGGATTCTGACTTCTGAATCCTCTCCCCTAACGAAGAGAGGCAACTGATTGATGGAAACGAGATTGCGACGCAAGGGCGAGGTGTTCAATCCCCTCGTCCAGAGCGGCGATAAATCACACGCACTCCGAAGGTTAAGCGACTCGATAAGAAGGGAAACGCAACAACCTCTCCCTTTGTGGTTTTAAAATTACGCGAGGATTTTGGGGGCATTTCCAGCTTGTGCCAGAGAGTCTTTTTCCCCAAACTCTCTCTCGCGCTGGCTCTGTTTGCCGATGGTAAAAAACTACGAGAAAGAAAAGGAGAAAGGTCTGTCACCTGCCGGGGAGGCTTCGGGAGGGCAGAGAGATTCTAGAAATTTTTCATGAAAAGAATCCACTGCCACCATTGCGGTTCGGAAGCCGAAAACAAACGGCTTGCCGAGGGCCAGGCGTTGCGTTGCGGGCTTTGCAAAAGCGTAGTTAAAATTTATCGCCACCCGGACGCATACCAGCGCGCTTGCGCATTAGCCGTTTGCGGGTTGGTCTTTTTGTTGCTCGCCAATTTTTATCCGATCATGGATTTCAGCGTTGCAGGAAACCAGCAATCGAATTGGATTATCACGGGAATCGGAGTGCTGGTTGACTGCGGATATTGGCCGATCGCCGTTTTGGTTTTCCTGTGCGCGATGCTCGCCCCGACAGCGCATTTTTTCGGGGTCGCTTACTCGTCTGTCGCCTGTTTTGCGTGGAAAAAAATGCCGTTCGCACCGCTGGCGCTCCGGGCGGCAAAGCTCGCGCAGCCTTGGAGTTTACTGCCGGTTTTCGCAGCGGCTTGCCTAGTTTCTGCCGTCAAGCTGGAGCTGATCGGAGAGGTTTCTTGGAAGGCGGGCGTGTGGTGGACGGCGGCGTTGGCGTTGGATGCGTTGCTGCTCGGTAGCATTTTCGATGCTGAAGACGCAGAACGCATTTTGGCGGGAGAGGAGGAAACTGCGTGAGCGATGCAGCGAGACTTGATTTTTCGCGTTGTTTGGTGGCCGCTGGACTGGTGCTGTATTTGCCGGCTAACTTGTTGCCAGTCATGACAATAACGATTACTGGCGTCGTGGAACCCCTCACCGTTTTGGGCGGGGTGAACGAACTTTTGCATTCGGGGTTGCCCGTGGTCGCCGGAGTTGTTTTTTTGGCCAGTTTCGTCGTTCCTTTTTTGAAGCTCGCCTGCATGTGCTGGTTGCTCGCGTTGCACGGGACAGATAAGATGCAGGCGGAGCGGGCGACCGCCTTCCGCGTGCTACACCAGGTCGGGACTTGGTCGATGATCGACATTTTTCTGCTTTCGGTTTTGGTCGCAGTCGGGCAACTCGGGATGATGGCCAGCGTCGATCCCGAACCGGGCGTGATTTTTTTTGCTGGGGTTTTGCTTTGCACGCTGTTTGCTGCCAACCTTTACCAGCCCCGCATGATTTGGAGACCTGAAAAAATATGAGTATAAAACAACCGTCCTCCCCCTCTTTGGAAGTCCCGTCGGAAGTCGTCCGCGCACCTAGAAGTTTCCGGGTTTCGTGGGCGTGGCTGTTTCCTTTTTTGGCGATCGGCGCAACGGCGTGGCTTTTTTTTAACAACTGGAGTTCGCGGGGACCGGAGATCGAAGTGTCTTTTCGGGAAGCACCGGGGATCGAGACTGGGAAAACGCACCTGATTTATCGGGGGGTGCAGGCGGGGGAAGTCAAAGATGTCCGCCTGGATGAAACCTTGGGCAAAGTGATCGTAAAAATTCAGCTCAAAGCGTTCGCTTCGGATTTGGCAAAAGAGGGGACGGATTTTTGGATCGAGCAACCCGTGGTGTCTATCCGAGGGATTTCCGGGCTGGAGAGTTTGATTCAAGGGAATTCGATCCAGGCGCGTTCGGGGGGAGAAACCGACCGTAACCAGTTCGAGTTCAGGGCGTTAGATGAGGCACCGTTGACGCCTTTGGACGGGCCGTCCCTAGTGATCGAACTCAAGGCGGAAACCGTTCCGTTCATCTCGCGGGGCAGCCCGGTTTTCCATCGAGGCACCCGCGTCGGCTGGGTTCGCGACAAACAACTCGCCGAAGACGGCTTCCCTCTCGTCCAAGTAATCATCGAAGAAAAATACGCTTCGACGGTCAAAGAAAATACGCGGTTTTGGATTTTGCAGGCCGCGTCGGTGAGTGTCAGCCCCGGGCAAGTCCACTTGAATCTCCCGTCGATTTCCTCACTGCTGGACGGAGGTTTGGCTTACGACCATTTCGAGAATGCGGGGGCATCGGCCAGCAGCGGGCAAAGGTTCGAACTGAGCAACAACGAGATTGATGCGCGCGCAAACGGGCCACGGCTTATCGTGGAGTTTCAAGATGCCATATCCATGCGGGTCGGAGAGACCCGCGTTTGCTACCTCGGGCAACCTGTCGGATTGGTTGAAAGCATCCATGCGCGCCCGGGGTCCGGCAAAGTCGAAGCGACCCTTCGGATGATTTCCGCCATGACGCCATTCATCAATTCTCTCTCCCAGTTTCGCATGGTGAGACCGGGCGTTTCTTGGAAAGGAATCACGGGGATCGAGACGATCGTGACGGGCCCGTATATCGCGTTTTTTCCCGTTTCCGGCGGAGAGCCCGCGACGAGGTTCACCGCTGTCACGGCGGACCAGCAAAGGGAAGAGCTGCTTGGTAGCGAGAACGGCGGTTTGCATATCAGACTGCGCGGAAAAGAGTTAGCGATGATTTCCTCCGGTGCCCCCGTGTTTTTCTCGGGAGTTCCAGTCGGTGCGGTTTTGGCAAAAGAAGCCAAAGCGGACGGGGGTGCGGAGCTTTTGGTCGGCATCCGGCCTGGGTGCGAAAGCCAGGTGAGAAAGAGCAGCAGATTTTGGAGGGTTCCGGCGATGGATGTTTCTGCGGGGCCGGGGCTTCTCGAAATAAAAATCGAAGGCTTGGCTTCTTTGATTCAAGGAGGAATTGCTTTTGATTCTTTCGATGTGCTCGGGGAAGAAGCGGCGGAAGGCGAAGTCTTCGAACTGTATCCGAGCCGGCAGCTTGCCGCGGCGGTTTCTCCTCCGGTCAAAATCGCTTTTTTGCAGGGGCAAGGTTTGCTGGAAGGAAAAACCCAGATGCGTTATTTGGGGGTTCCTGTCGGAGTGGTTGACCGAGTTCGGGTTTTGCCTTCCAAAGTCGAAGTGGAAGCGCGTTTTTACAAGAATTTCGATTTTTTGCGTAGGACAGGATCCCGTTTTACAGTGGTGCGTCCGAAGATTTCTTTGCAGGGGGCGAGCGGGCTTGAATCGCTGGTGAGCGGGGTGTATATCGCCTGCATACCCGGCGGAGGAAACGGGTTTGCGAGCGAATTTGTCGGGCTGGAAAGTGCCGATCCGAACTTGTTGGTGCAACCGGGGTTAGAAATCCGTATCATCGCAAACGAAACGAAAATTTCTCCCGGGGCCTCCGTCATTTACAACGGGATAGTGGTCGGCGAAGTCACGGACAAAAAACTATCGAAGGATGCCAAGGAAATAGTTTTGACCGCAAAAATCCGCAACGAATACCGGCAGCTCGTCAGGGCGAACAGCCAGTTTTGGGACAGCACGGGCGTTGTTGCAAAAATCGGAATCTTCAAAGTGCAAGTGCAAGCACCGACTCTCGTGGGGCCGGAAGGAAAGGTCTCATTTTTTACGCCAGAACCAGAAGGAGCAGCGGCAAAATCGGGGACTTCCTTCACTTTGCAAGAAAAACCTCCGAAAGACTTGCGGAAGTAGCGATTATTCTAAATTTAACCTGAATCCGTGAGATAAACGCAAAGAATATCTGTAAGGCATTGGAGCAAAAGGGTTTGAAAAAAATCAAGGAATACCCTCTAGTGTCCACTCAAGATTGAAAGGACGCTTAGAACGATGGATTTTTGGTTCAGAGCAAGGCGGAAGCCCAAGGAGCTATCTGGTGATCGCTCGTTCGGGCTGACAACGCAGCACTGGAGCAAAAAGACAAGTTCGATGCGACATTTCACGATTGACTGGACACAAAGTCTTTTGCGTGTTTTTTCCAAGCCTTTGCAGCCCAATTGATTGCAGAGATTCACAGCAGTTATCTCACGGATTCAGGTTTA
>DYNR01000137.1 GCA_020720945.1 Chthoniobacter flavus
GTTGCAGGAGTGCTTGTTGCTCTTGTGGCAACGATTCAAAGGCTTGCTCTGCGAGTGTCAACGCTTGGGCTTCTTCGGCGGGGGTGGCTTGCGGGACGGATGGCGAGACGCGGGATTGGCGGGTGTTATTGTTTTGATTGTCGTCTGGAGAAAGAGAAATTTTTATAGATTTAGGTTTGACAAGATCGTCTGCGAAGATTACATTGCTTTTTGAAAGAGCCTTGATGTCTCCATCCTCGGGCAAGTAGAGCCCCCGTGATCGAGACTACTCAAGGCTCTTTTCTTTATCCATGTATTTTAGCCTCCCTTCCCTGATCTCGTTTAAAAAAAGTGTCGGAGTCCTTCCTGTAAACGCTGGCGTGAAGCCTTCGGCTAGGCGGAGGATCTCTTCTAAGGCGCGGACGCGGACTTCTTCGCGCTTTTCGGAACGACTGGAATCCCGGTAGAGCGTGGCGACGGTGCGCATGATGTCGCGGCGGCGGGAAGAGTCGAGGGAGGCGAGAAGGGGTCGAAGTGCTGCTGGAAGTCGGGGTAGGCAAATAGGTGGTGGCCGATCTCGTGCTCGATTTTAAATGGAACATTTTCTTCGCTTAAATAGGCTGCATTTAACTCGATGATACCGTTGATGATGCGCGCATCCCATCCCGGTGAAAATAATTGTTGACTACTTTCGCTCGGTGTCGTAGTGTTTTCTTGGAATCCTTCGGCACGAGGGCCTGAAACCATTGAGTGTCGAGGGGTCGGCTTGGGTGCGTTCTGGCGTAGCCCATGATCCCTTTTTTGGAGTGATGGGATTTATCACAGCTTTGGACGGGAAAATTTATTTTCTCGCCCTTTTCCCGCCATTGGATCCCCCATAGAGTCTCCAATCCGTATCCCGCCCCCTCCGCCAACACTCCCGCGATAAAAAAATTTCTCTCGTTCGTTGGCGAGGTGATAAATCCCCTCGTCCAGAGCGGCGATAAATCGCACGCACTCCAAGATGCTTTGCGACTCAAGAAGAAACGAACTGGAATAACTTCTCCCTTCGTTTTTAAAATTACGCGAGGGTTGGAGAGACATTTTCGCAGAGAGAGCCACAATCTCCCCACCACATCCAATTACTTGAAGCACATCAAACTGATAATTTTTCCAATAAATTTTCGCGATTACAATGGTCTTTCCCCGGTGCGGCGGCATGAGCGAGGATCGGGCACGAAGCACATGTGCATACTCTCTATTTTTCCATCTCGCAGGGTAATAAGAAGGGTTGCGGTAAGATCGGTTTCGTTTCCCTGGGCCAAAATCACGCAAGGCCCCGCACCAAATGCGTCGGTGTATGCGATTTCTGCCCACACGCGGGCTCCATCTTTGCGGATTGCTTGGAGCTTTTTCTGGATGTAATCGGCATAATTTTGCTTGCCGTGCATTTCCTCAAAAACCCACTGGGAGCCGTAGCTCATATTCTCTGCCAACCACGGTTCCAAATGCGAGAAATCGAGCGTGTTCATCATTCGTGCGTAGGCACGACACGCTTCGAGTTTGACAGGATCCTCATCTTCCGGCAGACGGACGGCTCGGACTCGGGGACGGCGCGCCTTCTCTTTCATTTCTTCTACTCTTCCCACATAAATCTCTTTCCCCGTATTCAAATCATGATAGACATCCACACCATTCTCCGTTCGTAAAAATTCCATAAACTCGGACACTTGGTTCTCGCTCAAAAATTGATTTTTCTCTAGGATTGATCCTCCGTATTTCCAACCATCGGGAGTGACGAGTTCCTCGGCGCATCCCCCTGCCAAGCGGCAAGTCGGGATTTTTTTCGCCGGATCCCCCTGCCAATCCACCTGCCCGAATTCCGCCCAATCACACGGGCTCAAAAATCCTCGGTTCTGGTCGGCTAGCACCAGATCGCTATCGCCTCCGCTCGTTGAAAACCGGAGCCCCTGTTGCACGAGGTGGTGGATGTATCCCTCTGCATCGGCATTGCCCATAAATCCGACCCGGATGAGTTCGCCATCCGCACAGAGCGTGCGGTTGGGACAATCCTCACGGAACTGCACCCACCCGCCCGGATAGCACTTCTCTACGGCTTCGGCACGGAGAATAACGGAAAACGCTTCTACGATCACTGGCATATTGTATGTTTCTTTCGTTGGTGGTTAAAATTTTTTCTCACTCCATGCTTTCCTTGTCCCGATCGGAGGCGAGATAGGTTTCTAAAATTTCCGAGCGTAGGGTATGGAGAGGGGTTCCTTCCCAAGAATTAGCCTGTTCCTGAAGGCTCTCAATCAGCTCTTCTTTGCGATTATCCTCGTTCATCTTTGCAAAACTCCATCCTTCCGGATATTTTTTTGCAGATTCTTTCACTATCTCGTTATCTGGTTGCAATGCGAATTCCAAAATCCTTGGCAGGCTATTGAATTTCGATACTTCTTCGGAAAAACAAGAAAGATGAGACGGCAGCACAGTCCGAAAAAAGCAGGTCAACTCTGGTTTTGACAATGGGAGCAAAAAGAAAAGAATCTCTTCTTGATTGCTCCCCGTCAATTTGGCAAGGAATTCGCCGCATGACTCGAACGCCCACTCTTTCGGATTATATTTTTCAAGGCGAGAGAAATTTTGAAGCCCTCGGTAAATGGCTTCGATCAACTGCCTGCGGTGAACTCTTGCGCTGATAAACACTTCTGGGATATCGGCGTAACTCTTTTTGATGGTTAAAAAATATCTGCCATACCAGCCACGAACTGCGTCGAGATCCTTGCCTGAGCCCTCTTCATCGATTTCAAAACCACATCGCATTACATCCGTAGTCAATGCTTCCATCCAGGCGATAAAGTCAGGAATCGGGTCGAAACAATGACTGAAATTCACATTGCAGATTTGTGAGCCAACTTGCAATTGCACATCGAGCCACCCCGCCTCACACCGCAACAACTCAATGTTGACAGGGTCGTATTTTTCATTCATTTTCATAGAGCAATTTAAGTTTTTAGGCGCATCGAATCGGTAAAAGCATTTTTCATCAAACTAAAATCCATTTTTCTGTATGTTCATAGCATGGTTGGGTATGGACGACTGCACGATTCCATGGACGAATTCTGTGTAGGCATCTCGGACAGGAAGTTCCATATCTACCCGCAAGGCACGCCGCGTGCTCGCCGTCTCCTCGCCTGTTTTGGGATTGAAACCCTTTTTTTCGACGCTTTCCCAATAAATCCCAATCCCCCGCTTGTGCCAAGCTGGCAAGTCGTTGAAATTAATTCCTGCTTCAGAAAAAAGCAAATCATGTTTTTTGGCAACCGACATCCCTTTCATGGTTTGCGTGGCTTCTTGAGCGGTGTGCCCCTTTTTACGGAGCGTCCAGTAGCAGTGCGAATTGAGGGCATTTCTCAAAGCATCTTCCGCACGCCAGCGGAAATACTCGCACACAGCATTTTCATCGGGCAGTTGGCTCAACCTGCAATCGAATGCCCCCAACTCACCCACCAAAAGAGAAAAACATGCACTCGCCTCTCCCGCCAAAACCGAATGAAACTTACGGAGTTTCCTCTCGAAAGTGTCTTCGTTCCTATGAAAAAGAAGAGAGATTTCATCGCTTTGAGTATAGGCATAACTCACGCAAAACCCACAGTTCATGAGATGCTTTGCGGTTCCCACCATATAGTCCCGAAAACGGATATCGTAGGGAGCCTCAAAGCGGAGTTTGTCTTTCGTCAATGCTGTGAACGATCTGCCATCCACTCGGGCAACGAGATAAACGCCAGGGATTGCTAGCGTATCCGTCGCCGTCTCATACTTGCGCATCTGCACATCTAATTCCTCAAATTTCATCTTTCCATTCCTCAGTTAAAAATTTCCCATCTCCTACAATTGAACAATAAAACAGATCATCAAACCCTTCTTCACACATCGGCATTTCAAACTTCGCCCCCGTCCCACGAATTGCAATATCGGGCACACGCATATCTTCCTCTCGCCCCAGATTTCTGACAATTGCCTCTTCGATACTGGAACGAAAGTAAAAGCCCTTCACTTGATACCCGCTCGCCCGCCCAAGAGAAATATAAGAGGCACGCCCAGCACGAGTTGGGTTGGTGTTGTCTATGACGATGGATTGCCCCACGGCTAGGCATGCCCCAAGGATGACCCTCTCCCGATGGCGTGTTTTAAGCATATCCAAGTTGATGCGGAGATGCGTTCGGGAATAATGCGCCGCATAAAACGACGATTTCCCACTCGCTTGCACCCCCATTAAAACAATCATTTCAGCGTTCATAATTTTTATGGTCTCGATCACCTAAAATTATTCCACGCCATGATGCAACTTGGATTTTTTAACCAAATCTCCAGTTCCTCGCAGAAATCCTCGGCTTCCTCTTTGTTCATGGGAATGTCTATTTGCGCCCTGTATTCCTCCCAAGCAGGTGTGTCTGCATCGTTCACAATCGTCGTCCGCAGGATTTTGTAATCTCCTCTTTTGAAAACGCAGAAGTGGATGTTCATGCACCACTCGTCCGTCAGGGTAAAATCTTCTGGAGGCGTGGCTTTGTCACTCACCTCTTCGCTCCGCAGTGCAGAAATAACATTCCACAGGTCGGATTCGTCCGCGTAAATTTTTAGGCGGGCACGAGCCATCGAGTTGCCTACCGTAAATTCGCAGTAGGTATCGGGGTCGGAATAATCTGGTTGGATAAGAAAATAGCAGGTAGTCATATCAATCCTCCGGTCGTTCGCCGCTGGGTGCCATTTTGACGATCCGCGGCTCAAACTTCGCCAAAACCTCCACCAAATCGGCCTGGGCAGCCATCACCGCATCGATGTCTTTGTAGGCGAACGGCATTTCATCCAACCCAGCGGATAGCAGAGTCACCTTTTTTTCGCGCAAGTAGGCGTTGGCTTGCTCCCACGAAAAAGTTTCGGTCGCCCGTTTTCGGCTCATGGCACGCCCTGCGCCGTGGGAGGCGGAGCAGAGGGATTCCGCCACGCCTTTGCCTTTCACCAGATAGCCCGGCGCGGTCATGGAACCTGGGATGATGCCCATCACGCCATCACCGGCAGGGGTGGCACCTTTGCGGTGGACGATTACATTTTCGCCGAAATGGGTTTCCTCCCACGCGAAGTTGTGGTGGTTTTCCACATCCAACCGGACTTCGGCTCCCAAATGGGCGGCGATGTGGTGGTGGATGAGCGCGTGGTTGGCGGAGGCGTAACGCCCCATCAGATTCATGGCAGCCCAGTATTCCTGCCCTTCTTCCGTATCCAGCCCGAGCCAAGAAAGCCTCGATAGCTCCCTCGGCAAGTCCTTGTGCTTTTCCATGGCAAGCTTGCTGTAATAATCGCATACGGCGGCTCCCGTTCCCCTGCTCCCGCTGTGCGACAGCAGCGCGACATATTCCCCTTCTGGCAAACCGCAGGTGGAGTCCGAAACTTGCAGCCGTCCAAATTCGACAAAGTGGTTGCCGCTGCCGCTAGTGCCGAGTTGGGCGGCAGCCCGGTCTTTTTGTTTTTCGGTTACTTCCGTGATGCTCCAATCCTCGTCCATCACCTCGTGCGACCTGCGATGCCGGAAAGTGGCACCGACACCGAACCGGGTTTCTGCGGTGATTGCCTTCGCCAAAAGATCTTGTTTTTCATCGAGATAGGACAGGGGCAAATCGAGAACCGTCATTTTCATGCGGCACGCGATGTCCACACCGACGGCGTAAGGAATCACGGCGTTGCGGGTCGCCAGCACTCCCCCGATGGGCAAACCGTAACCCACATGGGCATCCGGCATGAGCGCTCCTGCCACGGAAACCGGCAGCAGGCTGGCGAGTTCCATTTGCTTGATGGCCAAGTCATCCGTATCCGTCCCCCACTGCCGCCAAGGAGCAGCAGGTTTTTCCGGACGGTAAAGGTCGGGAGAAAGCAGCGCATCGGCAAGTGCCTGTCGCCGGGGATCGGCAGCAAAGGAATGCGGGCTCGCCACGACCGCCGCAATTTCCGCTTCGAGGCAATTTTTATCGCCTCCGTCCGAGCAAAAAGCGGAAATGAAGCGGAAGGCTTCGTCCATCGGTTTTCCGAGAGGGACACCAAGTTTTAATAGTTGACTAACTTTCATTGTCTTTTTTTAGGTTATCCTGGGGTTGTTCCGAAAATAAAAAAACCCCGACCGCTTGAGGTGGTCGGGGTAGAAAGTGTTCGGATTTTTCCAATGAATTTCTACTGCGCCGCCCCCCATCGTGTTGATGGCAAATGGGTGCGACAATAGTTGGCGAGTTGCATTGAACTCTCCATACGAACGGCATTCATAAGATTTACCAATTTCATTGAACGAGCCTACTATATGAAATACTGGGACGATTGTCAACCAATAATTTTCTTTTTGAATGATTGGGTCAAAAAGCGCATCAAAAAATTCTTCGGACAGGATGCGG